>CAYXVM010000046.1:0-10842 GCA_964468465.1 uncultured Clostridium sp. | reverse complement strand
CGCCACCTTGCCAAGGTGGAGGTAGCGAGTTCGAGCCTCGTCATCCGCTCCAAAAAACCCACTTCTCTTTTCGGAAGTGGGTTTTCTCTTACTATTATTGAATAAAGAGGAACAAAATGCAAAGACGATATTTAACCGAAAATATAGTTAACTGCCGTGACCTCGGCGGCTACCCTGCGGGCGAAAATGTTACGGCTTTCGGCAGGGCGATCCGCTGCGGCATCATAAACGACCCGACCGAAAAGGACATTGAAATTCTGAAGTCAATCGGCATTAAAACGGTTATTGACCTTCGGGGAAATGAGGAGAGCGAAAACATGCCGAGTGTTTTTGCTTCACGCCCCGATTTTGACTATCATCATATTTCTCTGCTCGAAACAAACCCCGTTTTTTCAAAAAAATGCACCGATCTCTGCGAAATGTATATTCTCAGCCTCACCGAATACAGCGAAAATTACGCCGCAGTGCTCCGTCTCATATCCACCCTCACCGAGCCTTTTCTTTTTCATTGCTTTGCGGGCAAAGACCGAACGGGTCTGCTCGCCGCCATGCTTCTCGATGCGGCGGGAGTCTGCAAGGAGGATATTCTCGCCGATTATCAGGTTTCGTTCACCTATTTCAAGCCCGCCTATGAGCGTGAGCTTGCCTCGGGTTCGGGCGTTATATGGGAAAAAGACCCATCAAAGTTTTATTCCGACCCCTCGGTCATGGAACGGATTCTCGATTATTTTGAAAAAGAATTCGGCGGAATCATCGGATATTTTAAGAAAATCGGACTTAACGACGGCGAAATTCACTGCCTATCGGAAGTATTATTCAATTAATCCTGAGGCCACCATTCGCCGCCCCATATTCTCTCCGTCAGCTCGTCGGAAATTTTCTTTGTCTTTTCAAAATCCATGGCACCCTTGTAGCAGTTTTCAAGGTCGTCATGGATATTTTTTGCCATTTTGAGGGCGCAAACGGCTTCATCAATCAGTTCTCTTGCCGCTTTGCGTGAGAAAGCAAGCCTTGCACGGTGGCTTGAGATTTCCGATGAAGAATAAAACCGTTTCAGCGAAACATTTTTGGTCGGAATTATTCCGAGTTCGCAGAGCTTGTCGGCGGTAAAGAATCCGAGAGAAAGTTCCTTTATGATAACATGACGGATTGCTTTCTCGTTGCTGATGCTCGGGCTTGAAATAACCGAAAACCCGTTTGCAAGCGCATAGGTGCGAATTTCGCCGATAACCTTTGACGCAGCAACGCCGAAATCATCTTCAAAAACGATGATCTGATCGCAAAGCTCGTTAACGGTTTCGCTCATAAAATAATAGCCTTTCGGGGTTATTGCGTCGAGCAGTCTGATTTTTTCAAGCCCGATTCTGCCCGAGGGCTTTTTAAAAAATCTCCCTGCAAGGCGTGAAGCGTAACGCATAAGCTTTGCTTCGTCAAGGCTTTCACGGCAGATTTTTTCGCCGTCTCCGAAAATTGAAAAGGCGGATTCAATGAATCTTCTGCTTCGGCGGTGG
This sequence comes from uncultured Clostridium sp., assembly GCA_964468465.1. Taxonomy (GTDB): domain Bacteria; phylum Bacillota; class Clostridia; order Oscillospirales; family Acutalibacteraceae; genus CAG-177. The sequence continues at coordinate 9,331 of CAYXVM010000046.1, read as the reverse complement.
CAGTCCTTGTTTTTGTCTGTCAGTTCAATAATTTTTTTTCGGTTTTCATAGAGCATTTGTTTATTCCAACATTCGCCGAGATTGATAATTTCGCCTGCGGCGCCAGGATATTCCGGGTCGAGCGTGTGGGGAGCCGTGCCGTCGGCAATGCTGACTCTCAGCGAGGGTATTATTATTCCGTCGAGCGAATCGGGGTCGGATGAACAGTAAATTCTTTCGCAGACAAGGTCACGCCGTTCAAGCTCATCGGCAATTTTCCTCATAAGAGTTGATTTGCCCGTTCCCGGACCGCCCTTGATAATGTATGTGTACTGTCCGTCAATTTTGGGACTTATCTGAGAAAAGCAGGAAAAAAAGCCCTCTTTTCCGCTTGAGCCGAGAAAATATGATTCTTTCATAATCTTTCCTCCCGTTTATTAATCAGAACTTTCATTATCAGAATATGAGTTTTTGCCGAAAATGTTAAAAAAACGGGCTTATTTTCGCTGTTTTTTCTTATTTTCAGGCATATTTTAAAAAATATATACTCTAAATACAAAAATTTCACTTGATATTATTATAAATATATTATATAATATCATGGTAAGCAGAGCTTTATTTTGGTCATGTGGCGTGTGGGTCCTGTGCGACAGGGCACCGTGAACCATGTCAGGCGGGTGAACCGAGCAGCATTAAGCGGACAGTCTTGTGCGCCACAGTCTGCCTACCGCCATATGACCAAGATAAAGCTCTATTTTTATAGAGGGAGTGAAAAGATGTATCAGGCGCTTTACCGCAAATGGAGGCCGAAAACCTTTGACGATGTCTACGGTCAGCCTCATGTTACGAGAACCCTGCAAAATCAGCTTGAAAGCGGCAGAATAAGCCATGCATATCTTTTCACGGGCTCAAGAGGAACGGGCAAAACCACCTGCGCTAAAATTCTTTCAAAGGCGGTCAACTGCCTTTCACCCGTCAACGGTAATCCCTGCAACGAATGCGAAATCTGCAAAGGAATCGATAACGGCTCAATTCTTGATGTTATCGAAATCGACGCCGCAAGCAACAACGGCGTTGACAATATCCGTGATCTGAGGGAAGAAGCCAATTTCACCCCCGCAAACGCAAAATACAGGGTATACATTATCGACGAGGTTCACATGCTTTCAATCGGCGCTTTCAATGCGCTGCTTAAAACTCTTGAAGAACCGCCCTCACATGTTATTTTTATTCTTGCGACAACCGAAATACATAAGCTGCCGTCAACAATTCTTTCAAGATGTCAGCGTTTTGATTTTAAACGCATTTCTCCCGAGGATATAACGGCAAGGCTGATGTTTGTTGCCGAAAAAGAAAATGCAACCCTTACCGAAAACGCCGCAAGCCTCATTGCACGGATTGCGGACGGCGGAATGAGAGATGCTCTGTCTCTGCTTGACCGCTGTCTTTCAATGGGAACGAACATTGACGAAGCGGAAGTCAGCGACGCCGCAGGAATTGCAGGCTCTGCTTATCTTTTTTCATTTTCGGAATATGTTTCAGACGGAGACATTACAAACGCATTGAAGCTTATTTCAAAGCTTCACAATGATTCCTGCGATATTGAAAGTCTCTGCACAGAGCTGACTCTCCATTTTCGCAACATCATGGTTGCAAAAACCGTTTCTGACTGCAACGGTCTGATTGTCTGCTCAAAGGATGAAATGCAAAGATTGAAAGAAAGAGCGCAGTCTCTGAAGCTTTCAAAAATACTGTCGTGCATTGATATTCTGGAGCAAACTTCCAAGAATATTAAGAGTGCGGCAAACAAAAAAATTCAGCTTGAGTCGGCGTTCATCAAAATGTGCTCGCCTGAAAGCTCCTCTTCCGTTTCGGTTTCTGACGGAATTGAAGAAAGACTTGCCGAAATAGAAAAACGGCTTGAAATTCTTGAATCAGCGCCGAAAGATTCTTTGCCGGGCACAAAAGCTAAACTCTCTGAACCTGCCGCACCCGTTAAGCAAGCTTCAAAGCCCGAAGCTTCGCCCGCTCCCGAGGAAGCACCGAGCGAGCCTAAGGCTTCTCCCGCAGAAAATCTTCCCGATATTCCCGACGGAGATTTTTCAAGCTGGTCTGAGGTTCTTGAAAAGCTGAAGGTTTATGACATTCCGCTTTTCGGCATTCTCGCAGGTTCAACCGCATCAATCAAAAGCGGCAGAGTTGTTATTCATTCCGATAACACCACTCTTTTTGATTTTATCTGCTCCGACACTCATTCAAAGGAGCTTTCAAGAGCCGTTGCCGAGGTTCTGGGCAGGCGAATGAAAATCGCCGTTTCAAACATTGAAAAGCCCAAAAGTCAGTCAAATCCGCTTGAAAATTTAAAGGATAAAATAAATAAATTCAACAATACAAATTCATAACGGAGGTTAATACAAATGAAAGCAAGAATTCCCGGCGCTCAGCAGGGCGGCAATATGATGAAAAAAATTCAGGAAATTCAGGAAAACATGACTGCAATTCAGAATGAAGTTTATGCAACCGAGTTTTCCTCAACGGTAGGCGGCGGAGCAGTTGAAGTTGTTGTCAACGGCTTACACGAGGTTACCGCAGTTAAGCTTAAACCTGAAGTTGTTGACCCCGAAGATATAGAAATGCTTGAAGACCTTATTATTTCCGCTTTCAATGAGAGCATCCGCAAGGCTAACGACGCCATGGAGCAGGGATTGGAAAGAGCAAAAGGCGGCTTCTCAATTCCGGGTCTTTTCTGATGAGCGGTTTTACACCTTCTCTTGAACAGCTTATTGAGCAATTTGCAAGGCTTCCGTCCGTCGGAAGAAAAAGCGCTCAAAGGCTCGCTTTTCATATTCTTTCAATGACCGATGCGGAAGCGGAAAAATTCACTTCAACTATCCTGAACGCAAGAAAATCGATTCACCGCTGTGAAATATGCTGCAACCTGACCGACGGCGATATTTGCTCGGTCTGTTCGTCTGCGTCAAGGGATAAATCGACAATCTGCGTTGTTGAAGACCCGAGAGATGTTATCGCAATTGAAAGAACTCACGAATACAACGGAGTTTATCATGTTCTTCACGGAGCGATTTCGCCGATGAACGACATAAACCCGGAAGATATTTGCATAAAAGAGCTGCTTTTGCGCCTGAGCGATGACACCGTTAAAGAGGTTATCATGGCAACCAATCCCACGGTTGAGGGCGAGGCAACGGCAATGTATATTTCAAGGCTCATCAAGCCTCTCGGAGTTAATGTCAGCCGCCTTGCATACGGCGTGCCTGTCGGAGCGGATCTTGAATATGCCGATGAATTCACTCTTATCAGAGCCATGGAAGGCAGAAAAGAGCTTTAAAAAAAGGGTAAAGTTATCCACTTTTTTATACTTTTCCACACTCGGGTTTTTCACTTTTTCACTTTGTCAAAAACCGGGATGTGGAAAACCCTTACTTTTCCACTAAAAATAGTTAATCTTTTCAATTTGTTTATCCAATTATATCAACGGTTTTAAGAGTTATACCATATTTTAACGCCCTCTATTACTACTACTATAATAAAGATATGATACTCTTTCCTATATATTAGGCAGAACGCCGTTTTTTATAAAATCCGTTAAAAATTTTTTTAATCGGAGTGAATAACTTAATTAGGAGCCTGATTAAATGAAAATCAAATGCAACACAGAAGAGCTTTCAACGGCTTGTCAGAATGTTCAGAGAGCCGCTTCAACAAAAACCGCCATTCCTGCAATTGAAGGTATTCTTATGCGAGCGGAAAACGGCAGACTGACTTTGACCGGCTACGATCTTGAAATGGGAATAACAACTTCAATTTCCGCTTCGGTTGAGGAAGAAGGCGAGCTTGTTCTCAATGCCCATATGTTCAGCGAAACGCTCAGAAAGCTGCCCGATACGGTTGTCAGCATTTTCAGCGATTCAAGACAGATTGCCTCAATAATATGCGGCGAATTTGAGTCAACTCTTATAGGTATTTCCGCAGAAGAATATCCCGAGCTTCCCTCGGTTTCCGGCGGATATCCGATAACCGTCAGCCAGGAAATATTAAAGGATATGATAAGAAAAACTATTTTCTCTGCCGCAATTAAGGACAGCAAAATAGTTCACACGGGCATTAAATTTGAAATTGAAGAAAATCATATCAGACTGATTGCGGTTGACGGCGTTCGCCTTGCGATAAGAAATGAAGCCATCAATTACAGCGGCGATCCTCTTGCATTTGTTGTTCCCGCAAAAACTCTTTCAGAAGTTGTTAAACTGATGAATAACGAAGACGGAGAGGTTTCCATCAGCGTCGGTAAACGCCACATTATATTTAATGTTGACGGCTATGAAATTATTTCACGCCTGCTTGACGGAGAATTTCTCAACTACAAGGCGGCAATTCCCTCAACGACAAAAACGGTTATCAATGTCAACACACGCAGCCTGATTGACAGCATTGACAGAACGTCGCTGATTATAACCGATAAAATCAAAAGCCCCGTTAAGTGCGTTTTTGAAGATAATTTAATCAAAATGTCCAGCATAACCTCACTCGGCACAGCAAACGACAAGCTTCCCGCTCAGATTGAGGGCGATAGCTGCACAATCGGTTTTAATAATAAGTATATGCTCGACGCTCTGAGAGTCTGCGACACCGACGAAATCAGAGTTATGCTCAACGGAGCGGTTTCGCCGATTCTCATTGTTCCGCCCGAGGGAGACGAATTTATCTTCCTGATTCTTCCCGTGAGGTTGAAAAATGAAGATTAAAGTTAAAGTTGCCGAAAAAAAGCAAGTCAGCAAAAAAATTGATACCGATTTTATCCGACTTGACGCATTTTTAAAGATGTGCGATGCCGTTCAGAGCGGCGGACATGCTAAAATTGTTATTCAGGACGGAGAAGTCAGGGTTAACGGCGAGGTCTGCACTCAGAGAGGAAAAAAACTCAGAAAAGGCGACAGCGCAGAGTTTGAAAGAACGGTTTACACGGTTGAGTAATTTCTGAAAGGAATGGTCAAAATGATAATTAAATATCATTCTGCCGAGCATTTCAGAAATATAGAAAAAACAGAATTTTACCCTCACCCGGAAATGAACATCATTTACGGCGAAAACGGGCAGGGAAAAACAAATATTATTGAAAGCATTTGGCTTTTAACGGGTTTTTACAGCTTCAGGGCAAGAAAAAATGCCCAGCTCATCGAGCAGGGGCATGAAGAAGCGGAAATCAATAACAGTTTTTTTTCGGGCGGCAGAGAACAGACCGCCGTTATGAAAATTAACAAAAAAAAAGAAATTATTCTCAACGGAATAAAGGAAGAATCGCCGAGAGTGATGATGGGCAAATATTTTGCGGTGGTTTTTTCTCCGTCAACCCTCGGAATAGTTCAGAATGGGCCGTCGGAGCGGCGAAAACTGCTTGATATTGCCTTGAGCCTGATAAAACCGAATTACGCCGTTATCATGTCACGCTATCTTCGGGTTTTGGAGCAGAGAAACGCGCTGCTTAAAAAGCTCGGCGAAAGAAGCTTTGATTATGATTACATGGCGCCGTGGGATTCGGAGCTTGCTTCTCTCGGCTCAAAAATAGTCAAATACCGTCTTGATTATGTTGAAAAGCTTTCGGAGCTTTCGTCGGAGATTTATAACGGCATCAGCTCCGGCAAAGAAACATTTTCGTTTTATTATGATTTTTCCCCGGAAAATATAAGCGAAGATAAAATAAAAGAAATGCTTATTGCCGATATTGAAAAATCCCGTGATGCCGATATTAAAAGAATGTATACCAACGCAGGCCCGCACACACATGACCTTGTTTTGAATCTCAACGGAAAAGATGCAAGAATTTTCGGCTCTCAGGGTCAGCAAAGATCATGCGCTCTTTCAATGAAGCTTGGAGAGGCTTCAATTATTGAAAAAATAACCGGCGAATGCCCCGTTGTGTTGCTTGACGATGTTATGAGCGAGCTTGACGAGGGCAGACAGTCGTTTATTCTGAATTATCTGAATAATTGGCAGGTTTTTATAACATGCTGTGACCCGTCTCAGCTTTTGCGCTCCGAAAAAGGCAAGGCATTTGAGGTTGTCGGCGGAAAAATCAGAGAAATGGAGTAAAATATGTATCTTCATCTCGGAATGGATAAGGTAATTACCTTTGACGATATAATAGGAATTTTTGATTTGGACACAACGACGGTTTCAAAAAATACCCGTGATTTTCTTGCAAAAGCCGAAAAAGCGGGTATTGTTGAAAATGTCTGCTACGATTTGCCGAAATCATTTATCGTCTGCAAAACCGCAGACGGCGAAAACAGGGTATATATTTCTCAGATTTCATCAACAACCCTGCTGAAAAGAACGGGCTTTGTTGATTCACTTACAAATGTATAAGATATCGAGATTTTAAAAAATATAATTAGCGGTTGTCGCAATAAGATGAAGAAGTCGTTTTCTTCAGACGAAGGTGTATTAAGATACTCCGAGTCGGAAAAAACGGCTAAAAAGAAACAATATAAATTAAAATTCTTCAATTAATAATATAAGCAACTTGTATCAGACGATGATGAATCGACAATACAAGTTGCTTTTTTATTATCCTATTGAAATAGTTTCTTTTGTTCTTCGCTTAGTGCGGCAATCGCCACTCAATAACCGTATTTTTTTCTATATTCTTCTCTTGTGCTTCGGGTGATAATTTTCTCACCGTCAAATATAATCATACTGTATGAGCAACCCGCTTTTTTGCCGTTATCAAACCATTCGGCAAAAGCCTTTTGCATTGCCGTGTCTCTCTGAAGCTCCGCAGGGCGCAGACAGCTCTTATTCTGACCGAAAATTCTCCAGCAGTCGCCGAAATCATAGGTCTGAGTGATGTCGAGAGGTTCAAAATCAAGAATAAAATCGCTTGAATTTGAGTTTTCCGGGAGAATGTTAAGATTATCGGGATAAAGCAGCCATGAATTACAGCAGATAACAATATATTTTCCGCCGAATCTGTCCTTAAACAAATCAAACGCCTTTTTGTAGGAATCCATTCTTGCCTCATAGGTCAGAGGACCGAGATGAGAGGGGATATGAAGGCAAAGAACAAAATCTCTTTCATTAATAAAAATGCCGTTGTCATCATAGAATTCTTCACGGAAAGTGGAAAACTCATATTGAAGCCTGCCGACTCCGAAGCGTTCAAGGGTATAGAATCCCATGAACCAGCCCTCAACAAAAGTGCCGTAAATATCAAAATTTTCTTTGCATTCAAGCAATTTTGCTTTCAGGTCAAGCAGGGTGTTCCAATAGATTTCTTCGCTGTAGCCCGCTTTTTTATAGGCGGTGCGAAGAGGCTTTGTGCAGTTGAGAAGCAAAACAAAGTTGACCGTATAAACATGCTCTCCGATTTCTTCAGAAAGAGCGGCAGAAAGATCTTTGAATTCGCCGAAATTTTTCTTTTTCAGCCAATACATGCGATACATTTTCTCATATATTTTATTTGCTTTTTCGTTTGCAAGAATTTTTTCTTCCGTTCTGATAATAACCTTGCGTGCGTCGTCGGGATAACCTTGCTTTTCCATGACGAGCAGAGCGTGATTATAATTTTTCATTTATCCACCTCATTCAAGCGCTTCAAGAACCCTTGCAATTGCGGCAAGATCGTCTTTATCAAAAAATGCGATTTCAAGAGTGCCGCTTTCCTTGCCGTTTTTGGTTATTACCCTTGCTTTTCTGCCGAGGCTGTTGTTGAGCGAAAGCTCAACTTCATCAAAAAATGTGTTTCTTGTCGCCACTTTTTTCTTTTCCTTTTTCTCGGCGGTGAGCGATTTGACAAGCTTTTCGGTTTCTCTGACGGAAAGACCCTTTGAAATAACGGTCTGAGCCGTTGAAATAATCAGATTTTCGTCGGATAACGAAGCGAGAGCCTTTGCATGACCTGCCGAAAGCTTGTTTTCACGCACGAGGTCAAGAACGCTTTCGGGCAGTTTCAGCAGACGGAGCGCATTTGCAACTGCGGGGCGGGATTTGCCGACCCTCTGAGCCGCTTCCTCCTGAGTGAGGTTAAAATCTTTGATTAAGCTTGCAAAACCGAAAGCTTCTTCAACGGGATTAAGGTCTTCTCTCTGTAAATTTTCTATTAAAGAAATAACAGCAGCGTCGGAATCGCTGAGTTCCTTAATTATTGCGGGAACCTGAGTCAGACCCGCAATTCGGCTTGCTCTCCAGCGTCTTTCGCCTGCAACGAGCTGATATCCGCCGCCGATTATCGGGCGAACAAGCAACGGCTGCAAAACTCCGTGCTGAGCGATTGAATCCGCAAGCTCCGACAGAGCATCATCGTCAAAATGTTTTCTCGCCTGATCCTTATTCGGCTCGATTTCCATTAAATTGAGAATAACGGGCTGAGCCGCACTTGTTTCTTCTAAAGAATTATCACTAAGCAGAGAGTCAAGTCCTCTGCCGAGACCGCCTTTTTTATGTGCCATATCAATCAAGTCTCCTTATTTATTCAGCTGCAAAAATTCATCGGCAAGGTCGCTGTAGGCATGAGCGCCCTTTGACGATTTGTCATAATACATAACGGGCTGACCGTAGCTCGGAGCTTCGGAAAGTCTGACATTTCTCGGAATAACGGTTGAATAAACTTTTTTCGGGAAACATCTTTTAACTTCCTCAACAACCTGCTGAGTGAGATTAAGCTGACCGTTATACATTGTCAGAAGCACGCCTTCAATTTCTATGTATGGATTATAAAGGCGTTTAACAGTTCTGACGGTTGAAATCAACTGCGAAAGACCTTCAAGAGCAAAAAATTCGCATTGAATCGGAACAATCAGCGAATCTGCGGCGCAAAGTCCGTTGAGCGTTATCAGACCGAGCGACGGCGGGCAGTCAAGAAAAATAAAATCAAAGCTGTCCTTTATCGGAGCAAGCGAGTTTTTGAGCTTTGATTCCCTCTTCTGAAGATCAACAAGCTCAAGCTCTGCGCCTGCAAGATCCATGCTTGACGGCATAACGAAAACGTTTTCGTAAGGCGTTTTAACGATAGCCTGCTCTGCGTCACAGCCGCCGATAAGCACGCTGTAGGATGATTTTTCAAGACCTCTTTTATTTATTCCGAGACCGCTGGTTGAATTGCCCTGAGGGTCGATGTCAACGAGCAGAACTTTATTACCCTTTGCACCCAAGGCGGCGGTCAGATTAACTGCCGAAGTTGTTTTGCCGACTCCGCCTTTTTGGTTAACTATTGCAATAGTTTTTCCCAAAATTATCTCTCCCATGTTTTATAATATATAAAGTATATCATATAATATTTAAAAAATAAAGGGTAAATTATCATAAAAGCTCAAATTAATGTTTCACGTGAAAC
>CAYXVM010000045.1:0-11035 GCA_964468465.1 uncultured Clostridium sp. | reverse complement strand
CGGCGGGAGCAAGCCCCCGCCCTACCGTGAATACGGCAAAACATATTATTTCCGCATTTGGGACGATGTGGGCATCGTCCCCTACAAAAGGAAACGAACAGAACGATAACTTCCTATTTGTTGGTAAATCTCATTCCCAGCCCTCCGATTTTAATCCACACATTCGACAAAACACAGACCTCCTTGTAAAATGGTATTACCAAATACAAGGAGGTTTTGACTTGTTTGAAAAGTCATCAAAATATTAAGTAATTTCTATTGAAAAGTCAGATTATTTGACTGCAATTCATTTGAAAAGTCAAAAGACAATCGACTTCACAGCTTATTATTCAATGTTCTTTTGTGCTGAATTATCTGTCATGCCGGTAATTCACTACACAAAAATCAAGAGTCTGTTCATAAAATGAGACCTTATCATTTGCCGTTCTCCGTGCTATAATCATAACAGAAGCTTCTGAAAACAAATTGATAAGGTGAAAATTATGAATAACATATTTACTGAAAATCTTAAAAAATTCAGACTTGCAAAAGGCTTAACTCAGGAGCAGGTTGCGGACAAATTAAATGTTAACACGCAGACTGTTTCTCGCTGGGAGTGCGGAACAACTCTGCCCGATGTGCTGACCTTGCCCGTGCTTGCAAGGCTTTATGAAGTGACGGTTGACGATTTCTATAAGAAAAGCACGGTTGCTTACGATAATTATGCGGAGCGTCTTGCCTCTGTTTATGAAAATTCCCATGACCCCGAGGATTTTATGCGCTGCCGTGTTGAATATCTCAAGCTCATAAAGGAAGGCAAGCTTTCAACGGGAGATAAATGGCGTTACGGCTGGATTCATATGTGTATGATGAACTACTGCAAAGATGTTGCAATGGAGTGGTACGATAAAGCGGTGAGAGACAATCCCGAGGATGATCCGCAGAATTATGAGATAGCCTGCCAGCAAAGAATATCGATGTATTTTCTGCTTAACAGAGGCGATGAAATTATTGCGGAGCTTAGCGAAAAAGCAAAATCAAATCCCGAAAATTCCGGAGAAACCGACCGCCTCATTATAGCGCTTATTTACGCTGAAAGATATGAGGACGCTTATAACTGTTTTAAGGAAGCAATTAAAAAATTCCCCGATGACTGGCGAATGTATATTCACGGCGGCGACATTTGCAACCGGCTCAAGAAATATGATGAAGCTTTTGAATACTACGACAGAGCAGGCGAAATCGGAACGTATTTTTGCGATGAGCTTTATTGCAAAGCAAGTCTTTATGAGGATTTAGGTGATTACGAAAAATCTGTTGAAATATATATGAAGATTGCCGACACCCTACGGCAAAGAGGATACGATGTTGAAGCCGATATGGCAGAGGAAAGCGCAAAGGAAGTCAAAAAGAAAATCAAGGAATAAAATGTTAAGCCGCCTGAGAAATCGGGCGGCTTTTTCAATGCAGAAATCACTCTGCAACCTTATATTTTGTTCTTGTCCCGTATTTTACAGCGGTGAGGAGTCCGAGCTTTTCAAGCTTTAAAACAAAGCTGCGGATTGTTGCGTAAGCCGCATTGCCGAAATCCTTTTCAAGCTGTTTTGTTGAAAATTCATCCGTTCCGTAGCAGGAAATCACAAACTGCCACAATTCCTTTTCTTTTGCCGTCAGCTCACCCGCTCTGACGGCTTCATCATAAAGCGAAAGCGTGTCCGCAGCCGAATAATTCATGCGGTTATAGACATTGTCAATGAAATAAAGCACAAACGGCGTAACATCAATCCTGCCGCTGTATTTCTTATTTTCTTCAATCGCAGTAAAAGCGTCATAATATGCTTTTCGGCTTTTTTCAATAAGCTCCGAAAACGGAATAAACAACGCCGACCGATAGCCCTTTTGAATAAGAAACCATAGATGCATCAGTCTTGCAGTTCTGCCGTTGCCGTCAAAATACGGATGCACATAAGCAAAATAAAAATGAATTATCGCCGCTTTTACAAGGTCGTTTATTTCATCCTCGGCATTTGCAAACTCAATGAGCACCCTCATATAATCGGGCACCTTTTTATGGTCAAGCCCCGAATGTTCAACTCTGTTTCCGACAACAAAAACCGAATCGTGGCGGTAAAAATTGCCCTCAATCAGCCTGTCGTCGCCCGAAAGAAAATCCCCGACAGTCATCATATACAGCTTATGAAGATTTTCTTCGGTTATTTTGTTGGAGGTATCTGCAATGAACTCCAAGCCTTTCTTTGCGCCGAGAATCCTGCTCTCCTGCTCGTCTTTAGGTGCATATCCTTTAAGAATATTTCGCACGCTTTCACGGCTGAAATCGATATTTTCAATGGCGGAGGTTGCGAGAATTTCATTTTCAGCCGCCTTAACTCCGTAATAATCGCTTTGATTTTTCAAAAGGAGTTTTACGGCGCTCTGGCTGACCGACGCATGATTTTCAATAAAAACAACTTTGTTCCCGTTAAAATCCGAAAGAGGCAGTTCTTTATAATACAATTCCGAAAGGGTTTTGATAAAATCCTCAAAATCCTCACCGTATTTATATTTCATTTTTTCGAGATTGCAAAAATGCTTGTCTTTTATCATCTTTGTAAAAGTTTTAATTTCCATGGCATGCTCCGTTGATAATAATTAGTATCAGTTTGTATCAATATATCACAGATCATTCGTTTTGTCAAATTCTTTTCTCAAACGGAACAAATATCGCACAAAAAGTTTTATAATGTTGAGAAAAGCGCCGGGATATGGTATAATGTGCAAAAATCAAAATGGGCAATTCCGATGAAAACAGTTTGCGGCTTACTGCTCAGAATGCGGATTCATTTAAAAATACACCCATAAACAGGAAAGGCTAAACCCATGAAAACGAGGGAAGAAAGATTTGAAGCAATGCTTCAGGACATAATGAATCAATATGACTCAACCGTTCGCAAAATGGATGCGCTCAAAGCGGAGGGCAAAAACAAATCCGTAACCTTCCGTCAGCTTCTCAGCTCAAAGCTGACTCTTCAGAATATCCTTGCGATTTATAAAACATACGGTCTTATTGATGAAAACGGAAATTTGCCCTCAGATTAAAAAATTTTAAATTCCCCCTTGACTCTTACGCTGCGTCATAGTTTATAATTGCCTCAAGAGGTGAAGAAAACAATGAAAATGCAAATCAAGGAATTTGCCGCTCTTTGCGGAGTCAGCGTGCGCACGCTGCACTATTACGATGAAATCGGGCTTTTGAAGCCGCCTTTTGTTGACGAACAGAACGGTTACAGATTTTATGACGAACAGTCTCTTGAACGGATGCTCGAAATACTGTTTTACCGTGAGCTGGATTTTCCGTTGAAAAGCATTCTTGAGATTCTTTCATCTCCCGATTATGACAAAAAAGAGGCTTTCAGAAAGCAGAAAGAGCTGTTGACGCTCAAAAAGAAGCGGTTAGAACGGCTCATTTCCGCCCTTGATGAAGCCGAACAAGGAGGAATACCGATGAACACATTCAATAATAACGAATATGAAGCGGCACGCAAGCAATATGCCGACGAAGCAAAACAGCGTTGGGGCAGCATGGACGCCTACAAGGAAAGTCAGAATAAAACCGCAGACTATTCCAAGGAAAAATGGGAAGATGTAAGCTTGGGAATGGACAGCATTCTTTCGGAATTTGCGGATTGCAAAAGAAGCGGCGCAAAGCCCGGGGATGAGCCTGCACAGTCGCTTGTCAAAAAGCTTCAGCAGTATATAACCGATAATTTCTACACCTGCACAAGCGAAATTCTTGCGGGTCTCGGTGAAATGTATATTGCCGATGAACGCTTCAAGCAAAACATTGATAAGCACGGCGAGGGCACAGCAGAATTCATTTCCGCCGCAGTCAAAATATATTGCTCTTAATTTTCGTTATTCGGATTTCCCGCAGACCGTTTTCGGTTTGCGGGAAATTTTTTTGTTAATTGAAAAGTCGGCTGATCTGTGGTATTATTATCGTGAGCAAACGGATTATCCGATGAAATGAGGGTCAATATTATGAAAAAGTTTTTAGTGTTGTTATTATTGCCGATAACGCTTGTCTTATTTTTCTCCTGCTCTCACGCCGAAAATGAAAACACCCGGGAAACAACCGATTATCTGAATATTTCCGCACAGGAAGCAAAGAAAATCATGGACAGCGAAACGGGCTATGTCATTCTCGATGTCCGAACCGAGGAGGAATTCGCCGAGGGTCACATTCCGGGAGCAATTCTGATTCCCGACTATGAGATTGAGGCAAAAGCCGAGCAAATACTCACGGATAAAAATCAGCTCATTCTGGTTTATTGCCGCAGCGGCAGACGAAGCAAAATTGCCTCCGAAGCCCTTGTTTCGCTCGGTTACACCAACATCAGGGAGTTCGGCGGAATCATTGACTGGCCTTATGAAACAGTCAGCGATTGACGGCAAATTTCAAATACTAATCAAGGAGAAAACACCAGCTCAAACTTTGTGCCGGGCATCAGACCGTTATTGGCTCCCGCCGTGCACGACCAGTTGAAATCCCAGCCGATAAGCTCGTCGAGCTTGCGGTCTTTCTCGCTTCCGTCACGGTTGCCGCCCTCGGCAAGCTCACGGGGGATTTTGCCCTGCTCCGCCCATTCCGTGAGCAGTTCATCCCAATAGCCGAAATGAACGGCAGGCAGACGGTCAACATCCTTGAAATGCAGAATGTTCATGGCTCTTTCTCTGTTAGTCATGGCAAGTTCTCCTTATAACCCTATTATAAAAGCATTATATGTTATCCTTTTGCGGAAATAAATATGGTTTATTTGTTTTGCTCTCCTACGCCGTGAAACAAAACCATAGTTTTTTTAAAAAAAGAGCCGCATCGGCAAGATGCAGCTCTTTGTTTGTTTATTCTTGATTAATATGTGCTTCCGCCTCGGCCTGAAGCTCGGGGTCATATGAGAGAATCGGCTTTTCACCCTTGTTTCTGCACTTGCGGTCAACATAGTTTTTCGTGATTTTCATAACCAGCGGGAACAGAACAATAACGCCGATAAGGTTCGGTATCATCATAAGTCCGTTGAAGGTGTCCGAAATATCCCATGCAAGCGAGGAGGTCATAACTGCGCCGAAAATGACCGTGCAGACATGAATAATCTTGAAAACAACGGTTGTTTTTGTGCCGAAAAGATATTCCCATGCCTTTGAGCCGTAATGCGACCAGCCGAGAACGGTTGTGAACGCAAAGAGGAACATTGCAATTGCAATGAACTTTTCACCGATATTTCCCCATGAGAAAACGCTGTTGAAAGCGCCCGCAACAAGGGTAGCATCGGAGAAGCCCTCGGCGCATGCGCCTGTCTTTGCGTCAAATACGCCTGAAGTCAGAACAACAAGGGCGGTCATTGTGCAGACAATCATTGTGTCGGCAAAAACCTCAAAAATGCCCCACATGCCCTGCTTGACAGGTTCTCTGACATTGGAATTCGAGTGAACCATAACCGAAGAACCGAGACCCGCTTCGTTTGAGAAAACGCCACGCTTGAAGCCCTGGGTAACTGCGGCGCTGATTGCCGCACCGAGCGTTCCGCCGACAAAGGCTTCGGGCTTGAACGCATTGACAAAAATCGTTTTGAATGCGGGGATTATATGAGAATAGTTAACGCCGATAATAACCAAACTGCCTGCAATAAAGAGGATTATCATAAATGGAACGATTTTTTCAGCAACGGAGGCGATTCTTTTGAGTCCGCCGAGGGTGATGAGCGCAACAAGAATCATAATAACAACGCCGATAATCAGCTTATAGAGCGAAACTCCGCCGAAAACCTGAACCGATGAGAGCGACTCGATTTCAAAAGCGGATGCGATATTCGCAACAATCTTGTTGACCTGACCCATGCTGCCGATTCCGAAAGAGGCAAGCATTGTGAAGATGCAGAAAAGGACGGCAAGTATCTTACCGATAGTTTTGCAGCCTTTTTTGTTGCCGAGACCGTAGCGCAGATAATACATTGCGCCGCCCGACCATTCGCCGTTATCATTGCGGCAGCGGAAATAGATGCCCAATACATTTTCGGAAAAGTTTGTCATCATGCCGAAAAACGCCGCAACCCACATCCAGAAAACAGCGCCTGCTCCGCCGATGCAGATTGCCGCCGCAACGCCTGCAATGTTGCCCGTGCCGACGGTTGCCGCAAGAGCCGTGCAAAGAGCCTGAAACGGCGAAATTGCGCCCTTTTCTTTTGAATGACCGATAACACTTTTCTTGAAAATACTGCCTATTGTGTTTTTCCACCACAGACCGATGTGCGAGACCTGGAAAAACTTCGTGCAGCAGGTCATCAGAATGCCCGTGCCGATGAGCAGGAGCAAACCGAATTTGCCCCAGACAACGCCGTTGACGGAACCGTTGATTTCCGCAACTCTGTTAAAAAATACTTCCATATGTTTTCCTCCGAACCTGAAATAAAATAAAAAAAGTCGGATTACGGGGCGTAATCCGACAAAAAGTAACAAAATTATTCCGATAAACGGAAGTATAAAAACTTTGTCCTTTTGCCTGAGAGATTAGCGAAAACCGCTTTGCCCCTTCGGCACTCAATTTAATGAGCTTCTCCAAAGTTATGTCCGTTTGCAGTCCTTTTCCCTTTCGGGAAGCCTGAGAGCGTTACTCCTTCGGCAGCATAGCTTCTTCTGCAAACATCATTCATAATTTCGTTCATTATAACACCGTTGAAAACAAAATGCAACAGTTTTTTATTATTTATCCGAGTTTCCTCTTTCATTTTTAACTTCATCGGCTTTTTCGATGCCCGGATTGCGGCAGGAAACGCTCATCGGGCAGCTTGAACAGCCGCAGCCGCAGGAGGATTTCCCTTTTTTTCTGTTTTTAACCATGTTCACGATTATCGCCGACAACAAAGCCGAGGTTTTCAAGGTGAGCCTTAATCTCCTGCTTTCCGCCAATTTTCTTTATGATTTTTTCTTCCCCTACATCTGCAAGTGTCAGAGGCATCATAAAATCATCCCTTTCAGATATCTGAATCAGATTATGCTAATTAATCACAATATTTAACGGATATTGGATTTTGTTGACTTGTCACTATGTCAATTCTCGATTATGCGCAGCTAACTAAACGTTAAAAATATAGGTTAGCTGACACTAACTTCCTATAATTATAGTTTACTCTGCTCGCTTTGTCAACATATTTTTAAGTTGCTCTGAATATTTGTGACTTTTCCCAACCTTGTTAGTCTAAACTAACCAATAATTTGTGCGTTTTCACCTGTTTTCTGACACAAGTACAAATAAATGGCCTTGAGCAAAAGATCAAGACCATTTTTACGGAAACAAACATAAATATTAATTAAAACAAAGCATTATTCTTCATCTGTAGCTGATGAATCAATTAATGCATTGACATTTATTGGTTGTAACACTATCGGCGAAATTCCTGGCTGAGTAGTCAATAAAGAAATTTGACTACGAATAAATGGAAAAATAATAGCTACTGTATTAGTTTGTATAAGATATTTATATGTTTCATCCTCCATGTTTTCTTTGTCAACTCGAAAAACACCGACAGTTTCTAAATTAAGCACAAAACTTTTAATTGAATCTGATACAGTTGTGTTAATAATAACCCTGATTTTTGTGTCATCATTACTGTTGATTCCATACTTGATCTCGAAAGATGTATTTAATTCTTCGTTTTGTCTATCCATTCTCTCTTGTTTATAATCAAATTTAGAAAAGTACAAGTCAAGTAATTGAAGTTTACATTCATTGTTGTTCATTATGTCTCTCCTTTATAACATTGCTACCAGCGGAAATTTTAGTATCGTTGCTGTCTTGCTTTTTGAATCTATTCGAAGTTGTTTTGATTCTATTTGTGTATACTCTTCAACTTCTCTTTTACCCTCACATATATTAACTTTATAAAGATTATTAATAAGTTCTGGGTTATCATTTAAAAGCTTTAACAATACAACACTACTTCCGCCGATGTTGTTTTTTCCTTGTTCCCATTTTTCAATGGTTTTTTTTGTTACACCAAGGATATTAGCCAATGTTGCCTGCGTCATGTTGTTTTTTACTCTAAACTGTTTAACAAAGTTTTTGTCAATAGTTAGATCAGGAAGGGTTATCTCTACTCTTTTAGAATCTAAAAGTCTATTAATGTCCATCTCCTATTTCCTCCTTTAAAATCTACCATTAATAAATACTTATAGAACTACTTATGAAGTATTAAATTATATTGATAAACTTATTATTGACTATATCATTCTAATTTAACCATTTAAAGCTGTGGTATATTCTTCTACCAACTTTTTTAATTCGTTTTCTTCTTTTTTACTGATATTTCTGTCCTCTCCATGACCATGACGATATAAATGTAACAAAAAGGCTCTATTGTTATCAATATCAACTAGCACAATACAACGATATCCGTTTGATTTGCCTGCGCCACGTTTTATATCTAGTACCTTTATCTTTACATATGCAACAGATCTTTTTTTGTTAATATACTTTAATATAGTATTGGGTGGTCGATCTATCCCTATATAAAGTTCGTTTGCTATTTCTTCTACGATCGAATTAATTTCATCTTCATTTATATGCCTAATATCTTTTCTTAATGAAAAAGGCGATTTATCGAACTCTTCATCAATGACATCAGGATCATAATATACAGTATATTTATTCAATCACCAGTAGTCCTTTCTTTTATCTGCCCTATTTAATAGGGCAACTCCATTTTAACATAGTTTTTTTTATTTGTAAATACAATTTTTAAGTTTTTTGATAATTGTTTATATGATACTAAATTTTAACGACTAATCATAACCTAAAAAACATAACTATGGAATCAATAAAGAATCTCTTGCCAACTGTTTTTGTAAAAAATAACATAAAAATATTTCATGTGTTGGTTTTTCGATTAAATAAAGGCTAGATAAAGAACCCTCGGAATCGGTGTGATTCCGAGGGCTTTGATAATCCCCGTTCGGGTAAAATTATCTCTTTGAGAACTGGGGTGCACGGCGAGCGCCTTTGAGACCGTATTTCTTTCTTTCTTTCATTCTGGGGTCTCTGGTGAGGAAGCCTGCCTTCTTGAGAGCGGGACGAAGGTTCTCGTCATACTGAAGAAGTGCACGGGCGATTCCGTGACGGATTGCGCCTGCCTGGCCTGTAACTCCGCCGCCGCCTACACGGCAAACGATGTCGAACTTCTCTGCTGTGTCTGTGAGAGCGAGAGGCTGACGAACGATGAGCTTGAGGGTTTCAAGACCGAAATAATCGTCTATATCTCTGTCATTGATTGTGATTTTGCCTGTGCCGGCATAAACACGGACTCTGGCAACCGAGCTCTTTCTGCGGCCTGTGCCGTAGAAATAAGGATTTGAATCGTACATTATTTATAGCCTCCCTTTCTTAAAATTCCCATGCTTCGGGCTTCTGGGCAGCATGAACATGCTCTGCGCCTTTGAATACACGAAGTCTGGTGAGTGCCTTACGGCCGATAACGGTATCGGGAACCATGCCTTTAACGGCAAGAGTCATTGCAAAGTCGGGTCTTGTCTTCATAAGAGTGCTGTATTTAACCTCTTTGAGATGGCCGATATAGCCGGTGTGATGATAATACATTTTCTGATCAAGCTTTGCGCCGGTCAGAACTGCCTTTTCAGCGTTGATGATGATAACATGATCGCCGCAGTCAGCGTTAGGGGTGAAAATGGGCTTGTGCTTGCCTCTGAGAAGCTTTGCAGCTTCAGCAGCAACTCTGCCCATCGGCTTACCTGCTGCATCAAGCACATACCACTTGCGGGTGATGTCGCCCGCTTTAGGCATATAAGTTGACATAACTTTTCCTCCGTTTATTTTTTTCGTGCTTGCATATCTTATCATACCGGCGGAAATATGTCAATAGGTTTTTTTGAATTTTTTAATTTACATTCTGCAATCTCTCGTTTTCTCGTTTTTTCTCGTGTTTTCG
Organism: uncultured Clostridium sp.; assembly: GCA_964468465.1. Lineage (GTDB taxonomy): Bacteria > Bacillota > Clostridia > Oscillospirales > Acutalibacteraceae > CAG-177. Next base: position 1,064 of record CAYXVM010000045.1, on the reverse strand, counting down.
GCGCAAAAGCTCACTTGCGATTTACAAAAAATATTTTTAAACCGGCGATTATTTTTCTCCGATTGACAATTCTGACAAAAAACAAGAAAGAAATTTACAAAAAATTTTCAAACAAATTTAACCTTTCATGTTAACTTTTATCAAATTGTATGTTATAATAATAATCCGAGTTAAAAATTATCGTTTTCTGCCTTTTTCAGGCAAATTTGAGATATATAAAGGTGATGACTGTGGGCGACAGAAAGAAAAAATCGGGCGGCTTTGAGGATATCTCGAGCTACAGCAAGCCGACCGGTTTCAAAAACAGATTGAAATTTTTCTTTACTTTCAAATTTAAACCGTTTTTTCTTAAAAATCAGAAGCGCAACTTAAAAGCGATTCTCAGCATATTTATCTGCCTTGTTATCGTTGTCTGTGCCGCAGGCGGCGCATACCTGAGAAAGGTGCTTTCCCTCATCAACCACGATGCGGGCGATTTCGGCAACCCCGACCTCACCTTCGTCGGAGATGTTGACGATGACCCCAACGAAACCTACAACACAATCTCAGACATTGCAAGCGCAGACTCAATCAACGAGCTCCTGCGCTCATGGGCAACCAACAACGGTGAAAAGCTTTACAGCAAAAAGGTCATCAATGTTCTGCTTATCGGCGAGGATCAGGAGAACGGCTCTCACCGTTCGGATTCAACACTGCTGCTCTCCGTTAACACAAGAACCAAAAAAATAACAATAACCTCCTTCCTGCGTGACTCCTACACCTACATGAACATCAACGGCAGCGAGAGATTCGACAAAACGAACCATTCATATGCCTGGGGCGGCGCAACGAAGCTCATGGAGGTTATCTCGGACAACTATAAGATTGAAATTGACAAATATGTCACCATCGACTTTGAGTCATTCGTCAAGGCCATCGACGCTCTGGGGGGAGTTTCCGTTCCGATAACCGAAAAAGAAGCGGATTTCATGAACAGAACGACGAAATGTAAGGGCTTCACAAGCGGCGACAATGTTCTGCTTGACGGTCAGCGTGCCTTGATTTATGCAAGAATCAGAAAGCTT
>CAYXVM010000044.1:0-11159 GCA_964468465.1 uncultured Clostridium sp. | reverse complement strand
GGGTAACCGGCGCGGGAGTTCGAGTCTCCCCTTCTCCGCCACAAATAAACCTCTTTTGCCTGACGGGCAAAAGAGGTTTATTTGAATTAAGACGCCCTTACTGGCTAATGAAGAAATGAAGTTGCTTCGCTAATGAAGAAATGATATTTGATAAACGAGGCTGAATGGCGGCTTTACTTCATTAATGAACGAAGTGAATGTCTTCATTTTGCTTCATCAGGGCAACGCCCGACTTCACAAATAATATTAAAGAGGTTATCAATATGCGAAATGACCAATTGTCAACACAATCAATGGATTTTGCTGTTGAAATTATTGATCTTGTCAAAAAGCTAAAATCCCGACACGAAGCCGTCATTTCAAACCAGATCGGCAGAAGCGGCACATCTATCGGAGCTAATATTCGTGAAGCACAATATGCTCACGGAAAAGCGGACTTCATTGCAAAGCTTCAAATTGCTCTGAAAGAAGCCAACGAAACAGGTTATTGGCTGGAGCTTCTTTACAGAACGGAATATATAACGGAATCGGAGTTTAAAGCTTTGGATTCTGCTTGTACGAGCATTCGGGTTATGCTGATTTCTTCTGTCAGCACTGCAAAAAACAATATAAAATAACAACCGCCCGCCTTAATGTCAATGCATTGAGGCGGGCGAAAATTATTTTAGTTTTTATTGCCTTTAACTTCCTCAAGATTTTCGATTATTCTGATTAATTCGCCGTAATCATTGCAGCCGACAACATACTTGTTGCCTTTATGCTCAAAAGCAGCCTGAACCCTGTCGGGCGCATTAACAAACAGGCAAAGCATTCCGTTGACCGTCTCTTTTTGTTCAGCCGCCTTTTCTTCTTCCTCGGTTATTCCACAGTCAAGATACACTCCGAGAGAAACGGTGTCGATGCCTTTGATCTGAAAAATAATTTCCGTTATGCCGTCAAACTCCGTCATATGTATCTTTTCAACTTCCGAGCCTTCGGGCAGATAGGTCGGATACATAATATGTATCTGCTCTTTTTCAAGCAGTTCCTCAACAGACCCGTATTCCTCCGATGAATCAAGCTTGACTATTGTTATTCCGCCGACATCGAGCTTTTCTCCGCTGACCATTTCTACGATGCCGTGACCAATCCTGCGGAGAACATCGACAGCGTCCGTGCCGAACGACGAGGCAACAATACTGCCCAGAATTGCAACAATAATGAGGATTGCCGCTGTCAGCAACGCCCTCCTGATGCCGAATTTTTTCTTATTTTGCGATTTATCCGAAGTCTTTTTGCCGACAAAAGGAATTGCTTCAACTTTAATTAATATTTCTTCTTCCGAAAGACCTTTTTCTTCTCTCAGTTCCATGAGGAAATTAACACATTCGTCAACAAGACTCAGGTCGATTTCTTCGTATGGCTTTCTGAGCTCCGAATCAATGATCGCTTCCAGCTTCTTCATGATGCCGGATTTTGTTGTGTCGTATTCACTGTTAATCCCCATGGCTTTTGTCACCTCCCGTTAATAAAGATTTGATTGAAACAACTTATCCCCTCATTATATATTAGCGATAATCGTGAATTGTTTCATAATTATTTCTGCTACAGTTTTGAGAGCAAAATCATCAATGCCAGGAACGCAACCTCCGCCATTGCTTTGATTTTGATTTTCAGGCGGCTTATCCTGATTCTCAGAGCATTCTCGGAAATATTTTCGCTTCCTGCAATTTCGGAGTATTTTATATGCTCCTCATATACGGCTTTCAACAGCGCAGCTTCCTCGGGAGTCAGCAGACTGAATATTTTATTTCTGGCCCTTGAGATTTCATCTTCGGTTATCGGAACGGAATATTCAACCTCATCCAGAAGTCGCTCCGCTTCGAGATCCGGAATATCTTCATACACCTCATCTTTCGGCCGCTTTTTGTTTGCCCTTAATTCATCCATGACCTTTTTGCTTGCAACCGAAATCAGCCAATTGCCGATTTTATCCTCAGAGAGTTCGGGTGACTTTTGCTGGAAATACAAGAACACATCCTGTGTTATATCCTCAGCGGCGTGTTGATCCTGCAGCTTCAAAAAGCAATAGTGATATACGCTTTTATAATATTTGAGAGCTATTCTCTCAGCCGCTTCAAAATCAATCAACATATATCACCTGCCGCTCTTAAAAATTTTTCAGATTCTTTTCCGAAAATCGGAATCATTAACTCAGCTTTTTAAAAGCTTTTCTTTAAAGTATAACTATAACATATCTCGACTTCAAAGACAAGATGAATTCACAAAAAGTGTCAAAACCGTTGACAAATGCGCACATTTTTTGATTTAGTTCCGAAAATGCGGCGTTTTTCTTCATTAGTCCCATTGTTGCAAGCTTCAAATCGGCTTTTAATATAATATAATCGGTTTTCAGACGCATAATAAATTCCGGTGATGTTATGGAATCAATATGGATAAAACATTCGGAATTGCCGGAATACGAAAAACTCAGCGGAGATATTAAAACCGATGTTCTGATTATCGGCGGCGGAATTGCGGGCATTCTCTGCGCCTGCAAGCTGAGAGAGGCGGGAGTTGACTGCGTTATTGCCGAGGCAGACAGAATCTGCCGTGGAGTTACCGAAAACACAACCGCCAAAATCACTTCTCAGCACGGCATTATCTATGACAGGCTGATTAAGCTTTTCGGCGAAGAAAAAGCAAAAACGTATCTGAACGCCAACGAAGCGGCTATTGCGGATTTCGCAAAGATGAGCCGAAATATCGATTGCGACTTTGAAAGACTTCCGGCGTTCGTTTATTCCCTTGATGATCAAAAAATACTTGAAAAAGAGATAACCGCCCTTGAAAAACTCGGCTTCAGCGCCGAATACGAAAAGGAGCTTCCTCTGCCATTTTCAACCGTCGGAGCGGTTCGGTTTAATAATCAGGCTCAGTTTAATCCCCTGAAATTCCTTTCTCATGCGGTTAAGGGAATAAAAATATTTGAAAACACAAGAGTGCTTGAAATAAGGGATAATCGGGCGATAACCGACTGCGGCAGTATCACCGCCGAAAATTTCGTTGTTGCAACGCATTTTCCGTTCATCAACAAGCACGGTTCATATTATCTGAAGCTTTATCAGAGCCGTTCATATGTGATTTCCGTCAAAAACGCTCCGAATCTCGGCGGAATGTATATTGACGGAGCGGAGAACGGAATGTCATTCAGAAATTATCGGGATTCTCTGCTTATCGGCGGCGGAGCACACAGAACGGGCAAGCCCGGCACGGCATGGCAGGAGCTTGAAAGCTTTCGAGCAAATCATTATCCCGCCTGCAAAGAGAATTTCCGCTGGGCGGCGCAGGACTGCATGAGCCTTGACGGAGTACCGTATATCGGTCGGTATTCAAAGCGCACGGCAAATCTTTTTGTTGCAACGGGCTTCAACAAATGGGGAATGAGCTCCTCAATGGCGGCTGCGGCGATTATTTCGGATATGCTTCTCGGAAAAGAAAATCCCAATGCGGCGGTTTTCTCTCCGTCAAGGTCAATTCTGCACGCTCAACTTGCCGTTAACGCCTTTGAAGCCGTCACAAATCTGCTTTCATTTTCTCAAAAGCGATGCCCCCACCTCGGCTGCGCCCTGAAATGGAATCCGCACGAGCATTCTTGGGACTGCCCTTGCCACGGCTCACGATTTGACGAAAACGGAAAGCTGCTCAGCAATCCCTCAAACGGTGATCTGCCGAGCAGCCGATAGCATTATGCATATTTTTCTGTCAGGTAGTCAATCGCTCTGAGATAGCCTTCAAAGCCAAGCCCGATGAAAGATTTTTCGCACGCCATGCCGGCGTATGAAGTTTGGCGGAAGCTCTCCCTTGCGCTGACATCGGAAATATGGATTTCAACCGCAGGGAGTGCAACGGCTTTTAATGCGTCAAGAATCGCAACGCTCGTGTGAGTGTAGGCGGCGGGGTTGATGATAATTCCGTCAAATCTGCCGAGAGCCGCCTGGATTTCGTCAACGATTGCACCCTCGTGGTTCGACTGAAAAAGCTTGACCTCAACGCCCTTTTCGGCGGCGTAGCTTTCAATCATCCCGCAAAGGTCGGCGTAGGTGTTTTTGCCGTAAATGTCGGGTTCTCTGACGCCGAGCATATTAAGATTCGGGCCGTTTATTACAAGCAAACGCATTCGCATATCCTCCTGACTGTTATTTCGGGATTCGGGTCAACCTCAACGGCATAATCCGCCGTTTCAAGATAAAGCGGAAGCCTGCGTTCATACATTTTTCTGAGCGCCTGCTCGCTTTCGGAGAGGGGTCTGCCGTCGGTCGCAAGGGCTTCAATCGGGGCTTTGAGGAAAATTACGGTTGAATTTTCTCTCAGGGCAATCCGATTTTCGGGTCTGAGAATCGCTCCACCGCCCGTTGCAATGATTTTGCCCTTATCCTTGCCCGCAAGCCGAACCGCCTCGGTCTCACGGCGGCGGAATTCCTCCTCGCCGTATTTTGCAAAGATATCGGGAATTTTTTCTCCGCCTGCTTCAACGAGAGCGTCTGTGTCAACACACTCCCTGCCCGTCTTTTCGGAGAGCAGAGCGGCGGCGGTCGATTTTCCGCATCCCGGCATGCCGACAAGCACAATATTTTTCTGCTCTTTGATTATCTCATCATAAATTTCATCGATACGGCTCAGCGGAATGCTCTTGCCCGTGAAAATTTCGGCGGCACGAAGCCCTTGAGCAACGAGCATATAAAGCCCGTTGATGCAATCAATGCCGAGCCTTTGAGCGTCAAGCAGAAAGACCGTTCTTGCAGGGTTATAGATAAGGTCGAGAGCCTTGCGGCATTTGGTGAATTTTTCAAGGTCAATGAGCCGCTCGCCGTTATTGGGATACATGCCCACGGGCGTTGTGTTAACGATGATATCCGCATCATAATGGCGGCTGATGTTGGAATAATTATCCTCACCCGAACGGGAAACAACAACCGTCTGCGCCGCCCCTGCATCACGCACGGCATGGCTGACCGTCAGGCTTGCGCCGCCCGAGCCGAGAATGAGAACCTTTTTGCCCTTAAAATCACACCCGCATTTTTTCGCCATATACATAAAGCCGAAATAGTCGGTGTTATCGCCGTAAAAAGAGCCGTCGGGTCTGCGGACAACCGTGTTGACACTGCCGACCTTTTCCGCCGTCTCCGAGCGCTCGGCACAGCGGTTGAACGCTTCAATTTTGTAAGGAATGGTGACATTGAAGCCCTCAAGCGAATTGTCGGCAAAGAATTTATCCAAATCCCGAGGCTCCGTCGGGAACAGCCTGTATTCATAGTCGCACAGGCGTGAATGAATCTGCGGCGAGAGTGAATGAGAAAGCTTGCCGCCTAATAGACCGAACATAAAATCACCCTTTAGTCTTCCGAATAACTGCCGAGATAGCTGAACTGCTCGCCGTCATTTTCAAGCTCGCTGAGCAGAGCCTTGAGATTGTCGGAATAAACCGATGCATCAACATCGAAATAGAACATGAATTCAAAATTACTGCCGGGAATCGGTCGGCTCTCAAGCTTCGTGAGGTTAAGTCCGAGGGCGGCAAATCTTGAAATGATATTATAAAGTGAACCCGGTTTGTGCGGAATGGTCATCATGATGCTCGTCTTATTTGCGCCGGGATAGATTTCAAGCTTCTTTGAAATGCAGATGAAGCGGGTGTAGTTATTGTCGGTGTTCTGAATGCCGCTTTTGAGAACTTTCATGCCGTAAAGCTCTGCACAGTCCTTTGAACCGATTGCGGCGCAGTCGGTTCTGCCGCTGTCGGCAACCATCTTTGCGGCGGCGGCTGTGTTTTCGCAGACCGTGACCTTAACACCGAGCGAAGCAATGAAATCGGAGCATTGATTAATTGCCTGCTCATGGGAGAAAATCTCCTTGATTTCTCCGATTGAAACACCCTCGGGAGCAAGCAGAGCGTGACCGATGAACAGCTTGATGCTGTGGGTAATGTAGAATTTATATTTATTCATAAGGTCATAGACCTTGTTGACCGAGCCTGCTGTGCTGTTTTCAAGGGGAAGCACGCCGTAGCGGCAAAGTCCGCTGTCAACCGCCTTGAACACCTCCTCAAAGCCCGAAAAATACATGATTGAGGGATAGGAGAACATCTTGTCGCAGGCAAACTGCGAATATGCGCCCTCAACGCCCTGGCAGGCAACAACCGCTCTGTCGGGTCTTTCGCAGGGAGTTTCCGAGGTTACCTTTTCAAGCTTCTTTGAAAGGGATGACTGCGGCTTGATGAGCTTCTTCTGATATGAACGGCTGAGGTCGAAAATTGTCTGATAAAGAGTCTTTGTGTAGCCCTGAAGCTCCTCGGGAACGCCTGCCGTTACGGAATTCAGAATATCCCTTTCTCTTTCTCTGTCAAAAACGGGCAGAGAATTTTCCTGCTTATATTTTGCGATTTCTGCGGCGGTTTCCATTCTCTTTTGGAAAAGTGAGGTAAGCTCGCCGTCGATTTTGTCAATGTTTGCTCTGAGCTGACTGATATCCATATATAGATCACCTTTCTTTTTTTATAGTTTTTTTAACAACAATAAATATGGTTTTGAGGGGCTTATTTCCGCCCCGTCTGCGTTAAAAATCTTTGAAATACACAAAGTATTCCTGCAGATTTTCGCCTTGACGGAACGAAAATCTTCTCCCTCAAAACTGCTTCGCATCTGAAATGCAACAGATAATACCCGAAAGTGCGTGAGATATAGTATTTCAGACATATTCCATCGCTGTTAAAAAAACTATTTTGATATTAAAATTATCTTAAATCAAAAAATCCGCAATAACCAATGCCGCCGCCGCTTCAATGCAGGGAACGGCTCTCGGAACGATGCAGGGGTCATGCCTGCCGCCGACAACGAGCTTTTCTTCCTCGCCGCTGACGAGGTTTACCGTGTTCTGCTCCTTGCCTATCGAGGGGGTCGGCTTCAATGCACAGCGAAAAACAATCGGCATTCCCGATGAAATACCGCCGAGAATTCCGCCGTGATTATTCGTTTCGGTAACGATTTTTCCGTCACGGAGAACAAAAGCGTCATTGTTTTCGCTTCCTCTTTTTTTGCTTCCCTCAAAGCCCGAGCCGAATTCTATCCCCTTAACTGCGGGGATTCCGAAAATCGCCGAACCGATACGGTTTTCTATTCCGTCAAAAATCGGGTCGCCTACTCCGGCTTTTAAGCCGACAACGGCACATTCGACCGTTCCTCCGACCGAATCGGCATTGCTTCGGGCATCATATATTTCTTTTCGCATAAATTCGCCCTGCCTGTCATTGATAACGGGAAAAGGCTTTGAAAGAATCGAATCAAAATCCGCCTTGCAGACCGAAACAGGGTCAAAGCGGTCATCTTCCGCCTTGCCTATCGATGCGATATGCGCCCCGACATAAATGCCCATGCTTTCAAGAATCTGAATGCAGACTGCGCCTGCGAAACAGAGCGGAGCAGTCATTCTGCCGCTGAAATTACCGCCGCCTCTGATATCGTTGAAGCCGTTATGCTTCATAAATGCGGCATAGTCGCTGTGAGAGGGTCTTGGCAAAGCACGAAGCTTATCATAGTCGCCCGAACGGGTGTTGGTGTTCTCAATAACGGCGCAAATCGGTGCTCCGCAGGTCATTCCGTCAACAATGCCCGAGAGTATTTTAAACTCGTCGGCTTCCTTTCGGGGGGTTGAAAGCTCGCTCTGACCCGGCGCACGCCTTGCCATAAAGGCGGCAACTCTGTCAAAATCAATCTTTATGCCTGCGGGAAGTCCGTCAACCACCGCACCGATTGCGGCTGAATGCGACTGACCGAAAATCGTTAATTTTATGTTATTTCCTAAATTACAGGACATCGGCTTTGCCTCCCAGCTTGTTATAATCGTTAAAAAATTCGGGATATGATTTATTGACCGCCTGAGCGTTTTTGATTGTCACGCCGCCCGTGCATTTGCAGGCGGCAACGGCGGCCGCCATCGCTATTCTGTGGTCGTTAAACGAATCCGTTTCTCCGCCGCTGAGCGTGGGCTTGCCTTTGATTATCAATCCGTCATCGGTTTCGGCAACGTCTGCTCCGAGAGAGCGGAGCATTGAAGCGGTCGTCTGAATGCGGTCGCTCTCTTTAAGGCGAAGCCTTGCGGCGTTATAAATCACGGTTTCACCCTCTGCGGTTGCCGCAACAGCCGCAATAACGGGCACGGCGTCGGGAATCTGCGAAGCGTCGATTTTTGCTCCGTGCAGAGCGGAAACATCGGCTCTGAATTCCGAACCGTTTCGGGATATTTTTGCTCCCATTTTTTCGAGAACAGAAATAATTGCTTTGTCGCCCTGAGTTGATTCGGCATTAAGCCCCGAAACGGCACAGCCTGAGCAAAGCCAGAAAGCGGCGTTTGACCAATCTGCCTCAACCGTGAAATCACAGCCTTTCAAGCCGTGAGAATCTATATAAAATGTATTGTTTTCTTCTTTAATATCCGCACCGAAACGGCGCAGAACCTGAACCGTCATGTCAATATAGGGTCTTGACTCAACGGGCGGCAGAAGTTTTATTTTCCCTCCGCCGAGATAAGAGAGAGCCATGAGAAGCCCCGTTACGAACTGCGAGCTGACATCGCCTCTGAGGGTATATTCACCCGCTCCGATTTTTCCGCTGACCTTGAGCGGAAAGCTGTCGGAAATGCTTGCACCCATTCTGATAAGCTCCTCTTTCAGGGGAGAAAGAGGTCTTTCGGGCAGTCTGCCCGAGCCGTTTATCTCGGTTTCAACGCCGAGAGCGCAGACAACGGGAAGCAGAAAGCGGATGGTTGAGCCACTTTCTCTGCAATCAATGCGGGCAAAAGCGGGCGGCTCTTCAATCGGAGTTACCGACCAGACCGCACCGTCTTTTTCAATGACCGCACCGAGATTTTCAAGGCAGGAAACCGTTGCCATGATATCGTCGGAGGTTGTGTTTATTCTGATTTTGCTTTTTCCCTTTGCAAGGCAGGCGCAAATCAACGCCCTGTGGGCAAAGGATTTTGACGCTATCCCCTCAATGCCGCCGCACAAAGGGGTCGGTGTGATTCTGATATCCATTAAAATTTTAACTCCATAAGTGTTCTCTGCGGGGTCATTCCGAGGCTTGCGTAAAGCTTCCGGGCAGGTTCGTTAAATGACCAGACATAAAGCTCAATCGACTGAGCGCCCTTTGACATTGCAAAAGCCTTGACTTCGCCGAAAAACTCCGTGCCGATTCCCTGCCGCCTGTGTTTTTCGTCAACGAAAAATTGATTAATAGCACCAACGGTTCTTGCTGTTAATGTTTCGTTGGAAGCGGAACAGGTAAGCATTCGCAGTTTGCAATAACCGACGATTTCGCCGTTTTGCTCCGCAACAAGAAAAAAGATATTTTTATCTTTGAGAATTTTTTTGAATTCCGACTTTGACATTTCGGGAGCGGCTTTGAAAATATCGGGTCGGTTCTGAATGTGAAGGTTTGCCGCCTGTTTTGAAAAATCCTCTATTATTTCATAATCGTTCATTTCAGCCTGCCTGACTGTCATTTTTACCCCTCCGGATAATTAATCTGTCAATGATTTCAGAAAGCTTTAACGGTTGAGTAAAATGTTTTTTTACACCTCATCCGCCGCTTTGCGGCACCTTCTCCTCAAGGAGAAGGCGAAGAAAGCACCCCACGCAAAACAAGATTATTGAATATATCCTGACAAACGCTTTCAAAAGAATTATTAACCTCGTCATTTGAATATCTCAACACCGTCAATCCGAGTGATGACAAAAATTCATCTCTTTTTGAGTCCTTTTCTTTTCCCTCGTCATAATAGTGTTGTGAACCGTCAAGTTCAATAACGATTTTTGCACTTGCACAATAAAAATCAACTATGTAATTATTAATTACTTTTTGACGGTTAAAATTAACGGGAAGCTCTTTCAGAAAATCATACCAAAGATGTCTTTCTTCCTTGGTCATATTTTTTCTCAGTGTCTGAGAATTTTTTGTAAGTCTTTTATTACATGTTTTATTCATAGATAAGAAGTAATATCAAGGCTTCCCCTTGAGGGTGCGGGTTGCCGGTGGCAACCTCTGAGCGAAAGCTCAGAAGCACCGACCGAGGCGGCAGCCGAGAAAGCTGTCACGAAGTGACTGATGAGGTGTTGGAGCGGAAACGCTTTACTTGAATTCCGCTATTTCATAAAGCACATCAACGGGGATTTTTTTCAAGTAACATTCGCCGACAACACGGGGAACAACGAAATTAATCGTGCCGCCCGAGCGTTTTTTATCCGAGAGGGCGGCGTCGGCAAGCTCACGGGGCTTAAAATCGCACTTTACGGGCAGATTATTATTCCTATTCGCATTAATAATCATGCCCGTGCAGTCCCCGTCGCTCCAGCCGAGCTTTGCGCTCGCCTTTGCGGCAATAACCATTCCTATCGCAACTGCGCTTCCGTGGGGAATCTCAAAATTGCTGCATTTTTCAACAGAATGAGCCATCGTGTGGCCGAAATTCAGAAGCTGTCTTTCGCCCTTGTCAAATTCATCCTTTGCAACAACATCTCTTTTAAGCTCCACACAGCGGGCAATAATGCTTTCAATATCAGATTTTACATTACCGCCGCACACTTTGTCAAACAATTCTTTGTCAAAAATAACGCCGTATTTGATAACCTCTGCCATTCCGTTGGCAAATTCACATTCGGGCAGGGTTGAGAGCGTGTCCGTGTCGCACACAACGAGCGACGGCTGATAGAACGCTCCCGCCAGATTCTTGCCTGCCTTAAGGTTAACCGCCGTTTTGCCGCCTACCGAGGAATCCACCGCCGCAAGCAGGGTTGTCGGCACCTGAACAAAGGGCACGCCCCTCAGATAAAGCGAAGCGGCAAGCCCCGTCATATCGCCCGTTACACCGCCGCCGAGAGCAACGGCAAAGTCGCTTCTTGTGAGCCTGTTTTCCGCCATGAATTCAAGCAGTTCAAACAGCGTTTTCATGCTTTTGGACTCCTCGCCTGCGGGGAAAACAAATTCAACAGAAGAAATACCCGCATTTTCAAGGCTCACCTTGACTTTTTCGAGCCAGAGAGGCGCAACATTACTGTCCGTCACGATTACCGCCCTGCTTTTTCCGAAAATTGAAGCGCATTTTTCGCCGAGCATCGACAGAATGCC
>CAYXVM010000043.1:0-11271 GCA_964468465.1 uncultured Clostridium sp. | reverse complement strand
AAATGTACGGCGTTGCATGGAACGCAAATTATCTTGAAAATCACGATCAGCCGAGAATAATCAGCCGTTACGGCAGTGAAAAATACAGAGTTGAAAGCGGAAAAATGCTTGCGACAATGTATATCTGCCAGAGCGGAACACCCTTTATTTATCAGGGTCAGGAAATCGGCATGACCAATATCAAGCTCCCGAGCGTTGATATGTATACCGATGTTCAGACGAAGAATACATATGAGCTTTTCAGAAAGCTTCATTGCCCCGAAAAGCTTGCAATGAAGATAGTTAACCGTGCTTCAAGAGACAATGCAAGAACTCCCGTTCAATGGTCTGATGAGAAGAACGCAGGATTCACAACGGCGGATAAGCCTTGGTTCCATATCAACGAAAATTACAAGGAAATAAATGTTGAAGCTGCCGAGAAAGACGAGAATTCAATTCTCAATTATTACCGTAAGCTTCTCAGATTCCGAAAGGAAAATGAGGTCTGCATTTACGGCGACTTCAAGCTTCATTACAAAGCAAGCAAGAAACTGTTTGTTTATGAGCGTAATTATAACGGCAAAAGAATGCTTGTTATTAACTCTTTCGTTGAGGAACCTGTCAACTTTGCCGCTCCCGCAGGCTTTGACCTGAGCAAAGGCAAGCTTGTTCTTTCAAATTATGAGGTTATTGACAACACTCTCAACACCTTTATGACAAAGCCCTATGAAACAAGAGTTTATCTTTATGACTGATTGATAACATGGAGCGCAGCTTCGGCTGTGCTCCTTTTTTTGCATATTTTTCTCAATTGAGTCAATAATATCATTGCAAAACAGCCGAAAACATTTTCGGTATATAAAAAGGAGCGATATTATGGCAAATTTAACGGCAAAAGAGCTTGCGGCTCTTGAGGATCAGCTTAATTATGAGCAGATGCTTGTCAAAAAGTTTAAGGCGTATTCTCAGGCGGCAACTGATCCGCAGATTAAGAATTCCTGCGAACAGATTGCAAATCAGCACAAACAGCATTTTGATACTCTTATGGGTCATCTGTATTAATTCGGGAGGTAAAAAGATTGAATACTGATTCAAAATTCACGGATAAAGAAATTCTTGACGATGTTCTTTCTTCTCAAAAACACATTACCGATGTTTATAACACTTATTCAAACGAGTGTGTCAACCAGCAGCTTCAGGATGACATGATGAAAATTCTCAAAGAGGAGCATACAATCCAATTTAATGTTTTCGGAGAAATGCAGAAAAGAGGCTGGTACAGCCCCTGCGCCGCTCAGGCTCAGATGATTAATGAAACCAAAACAAAATTTGAAAATATTGCAACTCAGCTCTGATTTTTTCGGCAGACATCAATTTGCGGATGTCTGCCGGATTTTTAAAATTTTTTATAAAAAAGGGTTGGAAAATTTGAACTTATGTTTTATAATATATAAGAATACGGTTTTGTAACAAGGAGAATTGCTTATGAGCAAATATTCCGTTTCTCTCAAAAAGGTTGTTAACGATCTTTCTTTGCAGGTTATTTACACTCCAAAGGATATTGAGGACATTTATATCACTTCGCAGGATGTTAACCGCCCGGGTTTGATCCTTGCGGGCTTTGAGGATTATTTTGACCCTGCAAGAATTCAATTTCTCGGATTAACCGAGCTTGAATACATAAAAAGTCTTGATTCCGATTCGGTTTCGGAATGTGCCGAGAGATTTCTTTCAAAGCGTCCCGCCGCCATTGTTGTTACAAGAGGTCTCGACTGCGGTGAAGTTATAATGGGGCTTGCAAAGAAATATGAAGTTCCCGTGCTTGCAACCAATGAATCAACCTCGGGCTGTATGTCGGCAACAATTTCTTATCTTGCCGTTGAGCTTGCTCAAAGAATAACCCGTCACGGAGTATTGGTTGAGGTTTACGGCGAGGGCGTTCTCATCCTCGGCGACAGCGGCGTCGGTAAAAGCGAAACAGCCCTTGAATTAATTAACAGAGGCCACAGGCTTATCGCCGACGATGCGGTTGAAATCAGGCGTGTTTCTAACAGAACGCTTGTAGGTTCCGCTCCTGATAATATCAGGCACTTCATCGAGCTTCGAGGAGTCGGCGTTCTGAATGCAAGGCGGCTTTTCGGCATGGGAGCAGTAAAGATGACCGAAAAGGTAGATATGGTTGTTCAGCTAGAGCCTTGGAGCAACGACAAGGTTTATGACCGCCTCGGTCTTGAAAATGAATACACCGAGATTCTCGGTATCAAGGTTCCCGTTACCGTTGTTCCCGTCAGACCGGGCAGAAACCTTTCAATTATCATTGAAGCTGCCGCAATGAATAACAGGCAGAAGAAAATGGGTTATAATGCGGCAAGAGAGCTGCTCCACAGCCTCGGCATGACCGATGACATTATACCCGCAAAAAAAGAGCTTGAATTCTGGCACAATTTTTAATAATTAAGGATAAAAAAACTTTGGAGGTAATAAAATATGTACAGAATCGGTGTTGATCTCGGCGGTACAAATATTGCTGTTGGCGTTGTCAGCGAAGATTTGAAGATTGTCGGCAGGGGAAAGGTTAAAACTAAATGCCCCAGACCTGCCGAGGAGATTTTTGACGATATAGCCCTTGCAATTGATATGGCGATAAAAGATGCAGGCATTACAATGGATGAAGTATCATCCATCGGCGTCGGAACTCCGGGTTCGGTCAACAAATCCAACGGTTACATTGAATTTGCAAACAATCTTGATTTCAACAAGGTTCCCGCAAAAGAAATGCTTGAAGAAAGACTCGGTAAGAAAGAGATTTTCATTGATAACGATGCAAACTGCGCCGCTCTTGGAGAAGCGGTTGCGGGCGTAGGTAAAGGAGTCGGCAATTTTGTTGCTGTAACTCTCGGAACGGGCGTCGGCAGCGGTATAATCATTAACGGCAAAATCGTCAGCGGTGTTAACTATGCGGCGGGCGAAATGGGTCATATGGTTATTATGGTTGACGGCGAACAGTGCAACTGCGGCAGAAGAGGCTGCTGGGAGCAGTATGCTTCGGCAACGGCTCTTATTTCTCAGACAAAGGACGCAATGCGCCATCATCATGACAGCAAGATGTGGGAGCTTGTCAGTGACAACATCGACAATGTCAGCGGCAGAACAGCTTTTGACGCAATGAGACTCGGCGATGAGACTGCAAAAGAAGTTGTTGACAGATATATTTATTATGTTGCTGCAGGTGTTATCAACATTATCAATGCTTTGCAGCCTGAAATTATCTGCATCGGCGGCGGTATCGGTCATGAAGGCGAGACTATTCTTGAGCCCCTCAGAATGCATGTCAAAAGAGAAAGATACAGCATCTATGCCGCTAAACAGACAAAGATTATGGCGGCGGAGCTTGGCAACGATGCAGGAATTTTCGGCGCAGCTTTACTTGATGAATAATTAGTTTTGGAGGCATTATGAATTTTTACAGCGAAGTTTGTGCGTTATGCAAAGAGATTGAATGTGAATATTCAACAGAGGCTTTGCTAAAAGATTATACTACCTTCAAAATCGGCGGAAGAGCCGGATTAATGGTATTTCCAGATACCGCAGAAAAGCTTTCGGCTTTAATTGATTTCACAACAAATAATAATATCAGACGGCTTATTATCGGCAAGGGGAGCAATCTGCTTGCCGATGACAAAGGCTTTGACGGCGTTGTAATCAACACCTGCAAAATGGATAAGATTTATCTTTCCGATGAAACAACAATCCATTGTCAATGCGGTGTGCCGATGTCAAGGCTCTGCAAATTCGCTCTTGAAAATTCTTTAACCGGGCTTGAATTTGCTTTCGGTATTCCCGGAACGGCAGGCGGTGCGGCATTTATGAACGCAGGAGCATACGGCGGAGAGATGAAAGATGTTCTGATTTCGTGCGAACATATATGCCCCGACGGCTCAATCGGTAAATTTGAGGGCGATGAGCTTAATATGAGATACCGTGGCAGTGTTTATTCGTCGGAATGTCCCGATTATACAATCGTTTCTTTAACCATAAAGCTTCAAAAAGGAAATTCGGTTAATATAAAAGCCAAAATGGATGAGCTTTTGCAGCGCCGCAAAGACAAACAGCCGCTTGAATATCCGAGTGCCGGAAGCGCTTTCAAGAGACCTGAAGGCAATTTTGCGGGCGCTCTGATTGAAAAATGCGGATTAAAGGGCTTCAGGGTCGGCGATGCGGCAGTCAGCGAAAAGCACGCAGGTTTTGTTGTCAATCTCGGCTGTGCAACATCGGGCGATGTTAAAGCCGTTCTTGAACATTGCAGGCAGACTGTTTTTGATGAAACGGGTATATTGCTCGAACCGGAAATTAAATTTATTTAACAGGAGGAATTATTTTGTCTTTTTCTTCCGATGTCAAAAGTGAAATATCAAAATCGGAGATTTTATCCTCCTGTTGTTTTCACGCACAAGTCTACGGGCTTGTGCTTTTTGCGCATTTCTCAAAATATAATCTTTCGATAACAACTGAAAACCCTGATGTTTTCGCTCTTTATAATTCTTATCTCAGAGATTATTGCAAGGTAGAACCTATTATTAACGACACGGGCTCAAAAAAAATGACGGCCTATGTCAAATCCGACGCCGACAAAGAAAAAGTATTTGATAAATTCGGACATACTCTTTCTGAGCCTACGCTGAGAATAAACAGAGCCAATATTGCAAACGATTGCTGTGCGGGCGCTTTTCTCAGAGGAGCTTTTTTATCCTGTGGAACTGTGACTGATCCCGAAAGAGGATATCATCTTGAATTTGTTGTTCCTTATAAACGGCTTTGCTCCGACATGATGAAGCTTATGGACGAGCTTAATCTTAACCCCAAGTGCATTGTGCGAAAAGGTAATTACATAATCTATTTTAAAGACAGTGAAAGCATTGAAGATATTCTTGCAATTATCGGCGCTCAGGATGCTTCCCTTTATGTAATGGGAGTTAAAATCGAGAAGGATATGAAAAACCGTGTCAACAGAAAAATTAATTTTGAAATTTCAAACATTAACAAAACGGTTGATGCGGCAAAAGCTCAGGTTGAAGCCATTAATTTAATTGAAGAAAAAATCGGAATATCCTCTTTGCCCGATAATCTTCAGAAAGTTGCTTATCTCAGAATTGAAAACCCCGAATCAAGCCTAAATGAGCTTGAAAAAATGCTGGACGAGCCTATTTCCCGTTCGGGAGTCAATCACAGACTCGGCAGAATAGTTCAAATCGCTGAAAAGCTTAAAAACGGTGATATTTAATGTCTTTTACGCATTTGCATGTTCACAGTGAATACAGTCTCCTTGACGGAGCGTGCAGAATTGAACCCATGCTTGATAAAATCAAAAGCATGGGTCAGACTTCGTGCGCCATAACCGACCACGGAGTTATGTATGGCGTTATTGATTTTTATAAAGCCGCAAAAGCAAAGGGAATAAAGCCGTTAATCGGCTGTGAGGTATATGTTGCCCCAAGGTCAAGATTTGACAAGGTTCACGGCATAGATAATGAAAGATATCATCTTGTTCTTCTCTGCAAGAATAATGAAGGCTATAAAAATCTTATTAAGCTTGTTTCGGAGGGCTGGGTCAACGGCTTTTACACAAAGCCCAGAGTTGATAAAGATATTCTTGAAAAATACCATGACGGAATCATCGCTCTTTCCGGTTGTCTTGCGGGCGAAGTATCAAGAGCCTTGCATAGAGGGGATTATGAAGAAGCAAAAAGGGTTGCCCTTTGGTATTCAGGCGTTTTCGGCGAGGGTAATTATTACCTTGAAATTCAGAACCACGGTCTTGACGAACAGCTCAGAATCAATCCCGATTTGATAAAGCTTTCAAAAGAGCTTAATATACCGCTCGTTGCGACTAACGACGCTCATTATGTTAATAAAGAAGATTCAAAAATGCAGCAGATTCTTCTCTGCATTCAAACGAATCACACTTTAGGCGAAGATACCGGCCTTGATTTCGGTACAAGGGAGTTTTATCTCAAAACCGAGGATGAAATGCTTGAAGCATTTCCGAATTGCCCCGAGGCCGTTGAAAACACGGCGAAAATTGCCGAAAATTGCAATGTTGAATTTGAATTCGGCAAAACAAAGCTTCCGCATTTTGATGTTCCCGATGGCTACGGTCATTGTGAATGGTTTTCTCTGCTTTGCCGTGAGGGATTGAAAAAGCGTTACGGAGAGAACCCGCCGCCTGAATATGTTGAAAGATTAAATTATGAGCTTGAAATAATCAATAAAATGGGCTATGTTGATTATTATCTTATAGTCCATGATTTTATTAAACACGCAAAAGATGTCAGTATTCCCGTTGGCCCCGGCAGAGGCTCGGGTGCGGCAAGCATCTGCGCTTATTGCATCGGAATAACGGGAATTGACCCGATGAAATATAACCTGCTTTTTGAGCGTTTTCTCAATCCCGAGAGAGTCAGCATGCCCGATTTTGATGTTGACTTCTGCTTTGAAAGACGGGGAGAAGTCATTGACTATGTTGTTGAGAAATACGGTGCAGACCATGTTGCCCAGATAGTAACATTCGGTACAATGGCGGCGAAAGCGGCCGTTCGTGATGTCGGCAGAGCCATGGGCATGGCTTATTCCGCTGTTGACGCCGTTGCAAAGCAGATACCGAATGAACTGAATATTACTCTTGACCGTGCGCTTCAGCGCTCTGCCGAATTTAAGGCAATGTATGACAGCAACAGCGAAACAAAAGAGCTTATAGATATGGCGAGAAAGGTTGAGGGTATGCCCCGCCATGCCTCAACCCATGCGGCAGGTGTTGTTATTACACACGACCCTGTTGTTTCTTATGTTCCTCTTGCGAGAAACGACGAAGCTATCGTAACTCAGTTCACAATGACGACCCTTGAAGAGCTGGGTCTTCTTAAAATGGATTTTTTGGGACTCAGAACTCTGACGGTTATCAGCTCGGCAGAAAAAATGATAAGACAAAGTGTTCCCGATTTCCGGATTGATTCGATTGACATTGATGATAAAGCCGTTTTTGATATGATGTGTTCGGCTCAGACCGAGGGCGTTTTTCAGTTTGAATCTGCCGGCATGAGAAGCGTTCTTTCTCAGTTAAAGCCCGAAAGCCTTGAAGATTTGATTGCGGTTATTTCTCTTTACCGTCCGGGTCCGATGGATTCAATCCCGACTTATATTGAAAACAGACATCATCCCGACAGAATTAAATATAAAACACCTCAGCTGAGAAGCATTCTTGATGTTACCTACGGCTGCATGGTTTATCAGGAGCAGGTTATGCAGATTTGCCGTGAGCTTGCAGGCTATTCTTACGGCAGAGCCGATATAGTCCGCAGAGCAATGAGCAAGAAAAAGCATGATGTTATGCTGAAAGAGCGGGTTAATTTCGTTAACGGCATGACGGATGAAAACGGCAATGTTATTTGTGAAGGTGCTGTCAGAAGAGGCATCGATGAAAAGACTGCAAATGAAATATTTGATGAAATGATTTCGTTTGCCTCCTATGCGTTCAACAAAGCTCATGCCGCCGCTTATGCTTATGTTGCTTATCAGACAGCATGGCTGAAATGCCATTATCCCTGCGAATTTCTTGCTTCTCTTCTTACAAGCTTTCTTGATAATACGGGCAAGGTTGTTCAGTATATCAGCGAATGCAACCGTCTCGGAATTAAAATTCTTCCTCCCCATATTAATGAAAGCACGGATACCTTCACCGCTTCAAACGGAAACATTCATTTCAGCCTGCTTGCCGTTAAAAATCTCGGCAAGAATTTTATCAGGCGTATTGTTGATGAGAGAAACACCAACGGCAATTTTACCGATTTTTACGATTTTTGCCGAAGAATGTACGGCAAGGACTTCAACCGCAGAGGGCTTGAAAGTCTTATTAAATGCGGTGCCTTTGACGGCTTGGGTGCAAACCGCCGTCAAATGTATACGGTTATTGACAGCATCATTGAAGAACTTGATAATTCAAAAAGACGAAATGTTGACGGTCAGATAGGATTCGGTGATTTCTTCAGCTCCGCTTCGGAAGAAATCAATGAACCCGTTACAGGCTCGTTCAGCTACCCTGAAATTGAAGAATTTCCGCATGATTTGCTTCTGAAATATGAAAAAGAAGTTTCGGGAATGTATCTTTCTGGTCATCCGATGGCAAAATACCGGAACCTTGCCGAAAAACTTCATTGCGCAAGAATTTCCGATATAATTAACGAAGACGAACGAAGCTTCAAAGATAATGACCGTGTGCTTCTGCTCGGGATGATTGCATCTGTTAAGAAAAAAATAACCAAAAACGATTCAACAATGGCTTTTCTGGATTTTGAGGACACATCGGGCGGCGTTGAGGTAATCGTATTCCCGAAAATTCTTGCTGAAAATGCGCCGATGCTGATTGAAGGCAATATTTTGCTCATTCACGGCAGAGTCAGCCTCAGAGAAGATGAGGACGCAAAGATAGTTTGTGAAGCAGTTGAACCTTGCCCGTCAGAAAACGCCGTTTCCGAAAAAAAGCAGGAGAAAAAGAAAGCAAAAGGTCTGTTTCTGCGATTTGATTCCGATAATTCACCTCAAATCGAGCTTTGCCGCAGACTTCTTGCAATTTTTGACGGTAACACTCCGCTGTTTTATTATTTCAGCGACACAAAGAAATATGTCAATAATCCGATAAGGCAGGGAATTGACGTTAATCCCGTTTTACTGCGAGAGCTCAGAAATCTGCTCGGAGATTCAAATGTTATCTATAATCAATAATCGGATATAATAAATAAGAAATAAATAAAGTTTTTTATCAAAAATCGTTATAATCATTGACATATTGTTATAAAAAGTGTATTATCTAATTTGAATATTTTTCAAGGAGAGTATTATTATGAAAACTATCGGCGTTTTAACAAGCGGCGGAGACGCCCCGGGAATGAACGCTGCCATCAGGGCAGTGGTAAGAACCGCATGTGAAAACGGAATTAAGGTTTACGGAATAAACAGAGGCTATGCAGGTCTTATTGAAGATGACCTTCGTGAGCTTAATATAAGAAGCGTTTCCGACATCATCCATAGAGGCGGAACAATGCTTTACACGGCAAGATGTAAGGAGTTCAGAGAAGAATCGGGAATGCAGAAAGCTATTGCAACCTGCAAGAAATACGGAATAGAAGGTCTTGTTGTTATAGGCGGAGACGGCTCGTTCAGAGGCGCCCGTGACCTTTCTCTCAGAGGCATTCCCTGCATCGGAATTCCCGGCACAATCGATAATGATATCGTAAGCTCGGATTATACTATCGGCTATGATACATGCCTTAACACGATAATGCAGATGGTTGACCGTGTCAGAGATACGGTTGAATCTCACAGCCGCTGTGTTGTTGTTGAGGTTATGGGAAACAGATGCGGCGACCTTACTCTGAATTCGGGTATTGCCGTCGGTGCAACCGCAATTGTTATTCCCGAAATCCGTGATGACATTGAAAAACATGTTATTGACAGAATCAAGAGAACTCAGAAGACAGATAAAAAGCACTTCATTATCATGGTTGCCGAGGGTATCGGCGGCGTTGAGGAGCTTGCAAGAAAGATTGAGAAGAACTGCGGAGTTGAAACAAGAGCGGTTATTCTCGGCCATGTTCAGAGAGGCGGTTCCCCGACAGTCCGTGACAGAGTTGCCGCAAGCCAGATGGGCTACAAGGCAGTTCAGCTTCTTATGGAGGGAGTCGGCAACAGAGTTGTTGTTCAAAAGGACGATCACATTGTTGATTATGATATCTATGAAGCTCTCAACATGGAGCGCAAGGTTAATAATGAGCTTTATAAAATTGCTCATGAAATTTCAATCTGAGGTATTAAATGGTTACCAACGAATTTCTTTCATTAAGAAAAGCTATAATTGAAAGGGAATATAAATCCCTTAATGATATGCAGAAAAAAGCGGTTCTCTCAACTGAGGGACCGCTTTTGGTGCTTGCCGGGGCAGGAAGCGGAAAAACAACCGTTCTTGTTAACCGTATTGCTAACATCATAAAATTCGGAAAAGCATATTACAGCGAAGAATGCGATGTCGAATGCACTCCGGGCGACCTTGTTCTTATGAGAGCGGCGGCAAACGGTGAATGCGGAGACCTTTTTGACATTGAGCATCTGTTAAAGGTTGACGCCGCAAAGCCTTGGGAGATTCTTGCAATCACATTCACAAACAAAGCGGCGGGCGAGCTGAAAGAAAGGCTTGAAAAAATGCTTGGCGAGCAGGCAAGAGATATCTGGGCGAGCACTTTTCACTCTGCTTGCGTGCGTATTCTCAGAAGAAATGCAGACTATATCGGCTATTCTTCTAATTTTACGATTTATGATACCGATGACAGTAAAAGAGTGATTAAGGATTGCCTTAAACAGCTCGGAATGAGCGACAGCGTGCTTCCTCCGAAATCTGTTCTTTCGGCAATCAGCAATTCAAAGGACATGCTGATTACACCCGATGAATATATTCGTCAAAACTACGCCGATATTCGCAAGCGCAATATCGGAACTGTATATGAAGCTTACCAAAAACGGCTTAAAGCGGCTGATGCAATGGATTTTGACGACATTATCGTTAACACAGTCCTTTTGCTTCAGAATAATCCCGATGTTCTTGATTACTATCAGCATAAATTCAAATACATAATGGTTGATGAATATCAGGATACCAACCATGCGCAATATTTATTAACTTCGCTTTTGGCAGGCGGTTACAAAAATATCTGTGTTGTCGGCGATGACGACCAGAGCATCTATAAATTCAGAGGCGCAACAATTGAGAATATTCTGAGCTTTGAGCATCAATATAAAAATGCAAAGGTTATTCGCCTTGAGCAGAATTACCGTTCAACTCAAAATATTCTTGACGCCGCAAACAGCATTATTTCAAATAACCTTAACAGAAAAGGCAAAAAGCTCTGGACCGATAACGGAAAAGGTGATTTGATTTGCTATCATACCGCCGATACCGACAGAGATGAGGGGCGGTTTGTTGCCGAAAAGATTCTTGATGGAATCAGAAACGGGCGCAAATACAGCGACTTTGCCATTCTTTATCGCATGAATTCGCAGTCAAACCTCATTGAGCAGTCATTTGTCCGTATGGGTATTCCTTATGCGCTTCTCGGCGGCCATAAGTTTTATGACCGTAAAGAAATTAAAGACGCTTTGGCGTATCTCAGCGTTATTGCAAATCCCGATGACAGCGTAAGACTTCAAAGAATAATTAATGTTCCCAAGAGGGGAATAGGAGATTCTTCT
>CAYXVM010000042.1:0-11351 GCA_964468465.1 uncultured Clostridium sp. | reverse complement strand
GGCTCTATTATTCAAAAACTCTTCCAAGTGCGCTCCGTTCATTTGCGGGAGCTTATTTTTCGGTTGCATTTTCAGCAAGAGAAAGCCATATTTGCCTGAATGCCGCTTTCAAAGCGCTTTGGCGGCTGTTTGTCAGCAAAAGGAATCTTCTTGAATGGAGCACGGCGGCTCAGAGCGAACAGGATAAAAGCCTGCGGGGTCTGCTCGTCTCCTGCCTGCCGTCGGTGATAGTTTCTTCGGTGATTATGCTTTTCGGAATGCCGATTCACAGGCTGATTGCTCTGATTATTCTGACAGATATTCCGATAACTCTGTTAAGCTCGGTCAAGCGCAGAAAAAAGACGGTCGGAATCAGCGAGCGAAACAGAGATACGGTTGTTTCATACGCTTCGGCGATATGGGGATTTTTTGATGAACGGTGCGGAAAAGAGAATAATTTCCTGCCGCCGGATAATATTCAGCTTTCACCCGTCAGAGCCGTTGCACGCAGAACATCTCCGACAAATATCGGCTTAATGCTTGTTTCGTTCCTTGCGGCAAGGGATTTCGGATTTATAACAACGGCGGAGCTGTATATGAGGCTGAATCTCAGCCTCGGGAGCATTGAAAAGCTTGAAAAATACAAAGGAAATCTTTTGAATTGGTACAGCACCGAAACACTTGAACCGCTGAATCCCCGTTTTGTTTCAACCGTTGACAGCGGTAATTTTCTGTGCTGTCTGACGGCGCTCAAAGAGGGATTGAGGGAATATACCCACGAATGTGAAGCGCTTGAAACAATAATTGAAAGAACGGAAAAAATCATCGATGAAACCGATTTGTCCGTGCTTTATAATGAGCGCCGCAGGCTGTTCCATATCGGAGTTTATCCGGACAGCGGTGAAAAAAGTAGTAGCTTTTACGACCTTTTTATGAGTGAAGCGAGAATGACGGCGTATTTTGCCGTTGCAAAGCGGCTTGTTCCGAAAAATCATTGGGGAGCGATGGGGAGAATACTCGTCGGAAGCGGAAGATACACGGGTCTTGCATCATGGACGGGCACGATGTTTGAATATTTCATGCCGTCTCTGTTTTTGCCGTCGCCTCCCGGCAGTCTTATAAGCGAATCGCTTTATTTCTGCCTGAACTGTCAGAGAAAAAAGGCGGGGAAAAGACCGTTCGGAATCTCCGAAAGCGGATTTTATGCTTTTGACGGGAACCTGAATTATCAATACAAGGCTCACGGTGTTCAAAAGCTTGGGCTCAGGCGTAATCTTGACGCCGATTTCGTTATTTCGCCTTATTCATCATTTTTGACTTTGACTTTAGCTCCCGAAATATCAATCAGGAATCTTCAAAAGCTTGAAAAAAAGGGCATGACGGGCAGATACGGTTTTTATGAAGCCGCAGATTATACAAGGGGCAGTGGAAACGGAGATTTTTCGATTGTCAGGTCATATATGGCGCATCATGTCGGAATGAGCCTTGTTGCCGCCGATAATTTGATTTTCGGTCAGCGCATGCAAAAGCGCTTTATGCGTGACGGCTCAATGCTTGGCGCAGAAAGCCTGCTTGAGGAAAAGATTCCGACGGGTTCAACCGTATTTAAGGATATAAAAACAAATGAACCGCCGCATTTAAGAGAACGGGTGACGGGGAAAAATCTTATTTCCGAGGCTCCGTCGCCGTTTTATCCGAAGTCGGCTGTTTTCACAAACGGCAGAATGACGACCTGCATTACAGATTCGGGCACGGGCGTTACCCTGTTTGACGGAGTTGATGTCACGGTTAACAGCACGGACATCGTCGGCAGGCCGCAGGGGATTTTTGCGGTTTTTGCAGGAGAAAAAGCGGTGATTCCGTTTACTTGTGCTATCGACAGAGGCACGGGAATAAAATTCAGAGCAGAATTTCGTAAGAACAAAGCGGAACACATTGCGGAATGCGGAAATTTGATTCTCAAAATGACAACATCTGTTCTGAAAAAGAGCAACTGCGAGCTTCGGCAGCTGACCGTTGAGAATACGGGTCACAAAAAACCAATCAATGGAAAGTTAATGGTATACTTTGACCCTTGCCTTGAAAAAAGAGAGGCGTATTCTTCTCATCCGTCATTTTCAAAGCTGTTTTTGACCGAAGAATGGGATGAAAATAATAATTGCTATCTGTTTTCACGCAGGGGGAGATCGGGAGATTCCGTTTGCTCTGCGGCGGGATTTATTGAAAATGTTACTGTTTCCCACGAAGCGGACCGTGAAAAGGTGTTGACAACTCCCGAAGGTGTTTTTTCCATTGGCAAAAAGACTGATTTTAAGGGCAGAAGAGGAAACCCGGACTGCTGCTGCGCACTTTCAATCGATATTGAATTAAAGCCAAGGGAGAGAGCGTCATATACTTTCGCTCTGACAGCCGAAGAGACAAAGGAACAGGCTCTCGAAACGCTTCAGACCGTTAGAGCGGAAAAGGGGGAACGAAAGCTCGGCGGCAACCCGCTCTATTCGGATTCTTTTGAAAATATTGTTGGCGGGGAGATGCTGACGGGAGAACTGTATCCGAAGCAAAACATGAAAAAGAATAAAGTCGGAACGAAGTGCAATTTTTCAAAGCGTGATTTGTGGAGCTTCGGACTGTCGGGAGATCTTCCTGTTTTTCTGATAAAAATAAACAGCGAAAGCGACTCGGATCTTGCGGCTCGTTATATCAGAATCGGAAAGATTCTGAGGAGTTGCGGTGTTTCCTCCGACTTGGTGTTTGCATTCCGCAATGATGATGCATACACTTCACCGATTGAGCAGGCAATAAAAAAGGAGCTTATCAAAGAGGAATGCTTACCGATGCTCGGCATAAAAGGCGGCGTTCATCTTGCGGATTTGTCGCTTCACGGCTATTCGGAAATCTGCGCTCTTGAAAGCCTTGCGTCTTATTCGGCGTCTGCGGAATCAAAACCGAAAATCCCGCAGAAAAAGAGGCATGAATCCGCTGAAATAATCTGCTCAATTGCCGACAAAAAAGACACATTAAACAGCAATAATGTAAAGCTATATACTTTTACAGACGGCAAAATTACTATTGAAAAAACCAACGTAACCGTTGATATACCTTGGTGTATGGTTTATGCAAACCAATCGTTCGGCACTATGGTATCTGACAAGTCAATAGGCTTTACATGGGCTATTAACTCAAGGGAGAATAAACTGACTCCATGGTATAACGATACCATGAGCGATAACCGTGGCGAAATGCTGTTATTGAAATATAAAGGCCGATTTTATGACATTGCCTGCATCGGAACGGCTGAGTTTACACCATACGGTGCGTCATGGTCAGCCCTGATTGACGGAATCTCCGTTTCTGCCGAAATAATGATTCCCAAAAGGGGATTGGTCAAAAAATGCCGTGTAAAACTTGAGAATAAAACTGAAAAAGAGATAGAATTTGAAATATTTTATTATATTCTTCCCGTTCTCGGCGTCAGCCGTGATAGCTGCGGCTCGTTTTTTGCCAAAGAAAATGAAAAAGGAGCTTTGATAGAAAATTCGTGCTCCGAAATGAGCGGATTCTTGTCTTTGACCTGTGATTCTGGAGCAGATTTTGTTTGTTTTGACCGTCAGGATTTTTTGGGTGGTAATTATGGTTATAACGGTTATCTGCCGAGCGGTGATTGCATTGCGGCGGTTGGGAGAAGTATTAGTCTTTCCCCGGGCGAACAAAATAAGATAATCTTCAGTCTTGCATGGGGAGCGAGCGAAAATGCCGCTCTGAAAATGGCGGAAGTGTCGGATTATTCTCGGATGCTTTCTAATCCGATAAAAATTGAATCGGGAATCAATAATATTGACTTGTTTTTCAATTCATTTCTTTATTCTCAGATAAAGCAGAGCAGATTTTACGGCAGAACGGGCTTTTATCAATGCTCGGGTGCATACGGTTTCAGAGATCAGCTTCAGGATTGTCTTGCGTTCATTGATTTTGAGCCTGAAATAACGCTTGCACATATTTTCAGATGCGCCGCAGTTCAATTCACGGAAGGCGATGTGCTCCATTGGTGGCATGTAACCGTATATAAATCGCAGATAATACGGGGCGTCAGAACAAGGTGCAGTGATGATATGCTCTGGCTGCCGTATGCTTGCGCTGTTTTTCGCAGAAAGACGGGCAAAAGTGATTTTTTGAAAACCGAAATACCGTATCTTATCGGCGAAAAGCTTGCTGACAATGAAAAAGAGAGATATTTTTCACCGTCAAGGACGAATTTCCGTGAAAGTCTGTTGGAGCATTGCATCCGGGCGGTTGATTATTCAATGAAGTTCGGCAAAAACGGCTTGCCGCTTATCGGCTCGGGCGATTGGAATGACGGATTCGGAAATATCGGAACAGCTGACGGCGGAGAGAGCGTTTGGCTCGGAATGTTCATGATAATTGTGCTTGAAATGACGGCAGAAATCTGCGAAGAATTCGGAATGCGGAACAAGGCAGAAGAATATAATATGGTAGCTTGTTCCATGAGAGAGATCGTTGCCGAAAAAGCATGGAACAAAGACAGATTTGAAAGAGCAATAACCCCTGACGGAGAGTTTCTGTCGCACGGAAAGAATTATATCGATATTCTGCCTCAGGCATTTTCCGCATTTGCAGGTGTCGGAACAAAGGAACAAATAAATACGGCTTTATCAACGGCAATAAAATATCTTTTTGATGAAAAAAGCGGAGTTATTCGTTTGCTTTCACCGCCTTTTGAGCAAGAAGAAAGAGAAAAAGTGGGATATATTGCCTCGTATCCGCCGGGAATAAGAGAAAACTCAGGTCAGTACACCCATGCGGCGATCTGGCTTGCATATGCACTGTTAAGGCAAGAAAGAAACGATGAAGCTTTTCGATTGCTTTCTGCAATAAGCCCTTTATCATTTGCGGATGAAAAGCGTGCGATTGCGTATCGGGCAGAGCCTTATGTGTTGGCAGGTGATATTTATTTTGGGAAAGGGATTACCGGCAGAGCAGGATGGTCACATTTTACCGGTTCTGCAGCTTGGTATTTCAGAGTGATTGCAGAAAATCCGACGCTTTTTCCGAAAATTGAAAAGCAAAACTCAGAAACGGAACGAACCATCTTGTAATGGTGTTAAGCTTTACAAAAGAATGAACGGCAATAATTTACAAAATATTCCGCCGGATTCAAGAAAAAATGCTCTTTTATTCGGAAATCCGAGCAGTTTTTCGGTTACAAAAGAGCTTTTTTTGAATCCGGCAATGTATGTTGAAATTTGATTTTTGAAAAGGTAAAATACTTTACAAAACATTTCTTGTTTCGAATTTGTAAATATAAATCCCGATAAATATGCTATAATTACTATACCTTTTATATATGTATGCTTTATCGGAGTTTTTCGGAGTTGATCCGGTGCGTTTTTCTGACAACAAAAAAATGGCATTCTGTCAAGTATTATTGCTTTACATAATTATTCCTAATAGAATGTTTGATATTCACTTCAAAACCTGAGTCAGTTTCACCAAAAATAAGCAATTTAAGTTGTGAATTATTAACAAAATATGAAATAAGTTTTCAAAATTGTTGACATTGCCTGCGATTTTGAGTATAGTTAATATGACCATATGGCTGTCTCTATGCCCTTTTATGAGTTAACATTATTAATTGGGTGCAGCGGCGGCTGTGGATATCTAAATTTTGTGATTCCGGCCTACTCTTCAGAGCGCCGGGAATTGAAAAGTTTCCGGCGGGCAAATCAAGAAGGAGGTTGGTTAGATTGCGTTGCTGATAAAGGTCGCTGAGGCATTGTTATACCACGGCTTTTGAGACCTTTTTTCACAATGTGTTCAAAGTTTATTTGTCCAATATTTTCAAACTTGCAAATTTTTTTGGAGGTGTACAAATTTGAAAAAGTCAATTCGCATTCTCTCAATCCTTATGGCTTTTGCAATGCTCATCGGTTCCTTTACCGTAATGGGTAATGCATATCAGGCTTATAAGGACGCCGGCATCTACGACCCAGCACACGATGTTAACAATTACAATGATGTCGATACTCCTGAGTTCACTCTCGAGCAGTACGCATCAATGGGTCTCGATGAGGTTGACCGTATGCTTGCTAAAGAGAAATTGGTACTTAATGTTTACATTGGTACACTCGATGTCAGCAGCATCAATACGGCAGTTACAAGCCTTGATTCGCTCCTCACAAGCGTCTCCACTCTTCTTCCGATGCTTGGCGACGCAAAAAATCTCCCCGATTATATTACTCCTCTTAACGGCATTCAGAGATTTGAAGATGACGATCTCGATGTTGTTTATGCACTGTTTGACACGATTGCAAATCTGTCAGGTCTTGTAGAGAAGTATGTTAACGGTACTTTTTCTCTCGGTATTATGAACGGCTTCGTTGCTGACTATGTTTATAATGTCAGAGAACTTGCCATCGGTTATCTTTTCAGCGAAACCAACGAAGGCAAGGCAATGGATTACGATTACTTCGATGATGGATTTGCTAAAGTTCCTGCAAATTACAAAGATACAAACAACGGAACTATTAACGTTCTCCAGACTCTTCTTAATGAAGCAGTTCTCGGTGAGTGGAAACTCCTTGATGAAGAACTTACCAATCCTTACAGTGCTGTTAATTACAACAGCTACTCATTCAAGGCGGATTACGGCGAGGAAACATATGATACCACCACATACGATTATTATGGATGGGTTCATCGCAAAGATTGGGTAACTGTTGGTCTCGGCGGCTGCAAGAGAGTACCCGCAGGTTCAACTGCTCCCAATCCCGATTTCAGCCTTCTTGACGTAAGAACCAGCAAGATTGGTTATGATTTTATTGAGGATCTTATGCAGAGAGCATACAATTATGTTCTTGTTCCCGTTCTCAACAGAGACACAAGACCCTGGCTCCGCAAGCTCTGCGGTGTTTACTATGACAGCACCAAGACTTCAAAGGGCATCTATAATACGGAAACACAGCAGTGGGAAAACAACCCGAACTATGATCCTTCATATGACGGCGTAGTTCCCGAGAAACTTACCTCATACGGTAAGCTGTTCAATGTAGACGCTTATATTCCTACCGTTACTATTCCCGAAGGCGAAACATTTGTTGATAATTTCAATGACATTCTCGGCGATTTTGTTGACCATGTTCTGATCACTCCCAGAGGCGTTGCCAACGATGACGGCTACAGCTGGAACTGGACTGACGGAGACAACAGCCTTCTTATTCAGAATGTTGCATCTGTTGCAAAATTTGTTGTTCAGGTATCGGGCGACCTCTTCTTCAGCGAGATCGTTGAGGTTCCCTCTCCTGCTGCAGTTGCAAAAATGACAGACCAGCAGATCGTTTCCTTCATCCTCAGAGCAGTTCTTAACTCATCGGTTGATTACATCAATGTTGAGGATACATATCAGAGCGTTGCTGAAGTTGCTTACAGAGCAACTGAGCAGCTTGCATGGCAGGATATTCCTCAGATGACCTACACCATGCCCTCAAGAGATGATTTTTCATCTGACCAGGCATATTATGATGCAGTTGTTGAAAAGATGATTGATATCCTCTTTGATATTGCTGTTTATAACCTTAACCAGAACTTTGACATGGTTCCCGCAAGCGGTGACGATCCTTATAACGGTGCCGGTCTTCTTCCCTATCTTGGAGATAGCGGCGATTACAGAGACAACATGGTTCAGATTGTTGCTTGGGCTTTCAAGAACTATGCACCGATCCTTGCACTCACTCTTTCATGCTATAACACAACCGGCAGTGCAGCCGGCCTTACCGAAGACATGGTTTGGAGCGATTTTGATACCATAATCAATTCTCTCATCCCCATCAAGGGCGACGGAGCTTGGATTAATAATGAAATCGCAGGTGACGGTTCAACAATCGTTTCAAAGGCATTCGTATTTGATTATCTCCTTAAACCTCTCTATTATCTTAACGCAACCAACCTTGCTAAGATTTTTGAAAGAAACCCGAACGGTGCTTTCATGACTGAGAACGGCGTAAACATTATCATGGATATCCTTGAGAATGTTTTCAACCTTCTCTTCCCCGGCGTATTCCAGCGTCAGGATACCGTTGACGGACTTCTTAACAACACCCTTCTTGCTTCAATGGCTTCTGATCTAATTAAGTCACTTGGCAGAAATGAATTCATGAATTCTAAGAATGAAAAAGTTCAGGGCAGAGCTATTCCTATCGTAGCAGTTGCTCTTCCGGTCGTTTGCCAGATTCTCGGCCTCAGCGATGCTCAGGAATTTGAAGAGATGGAAATCTACATGCCCGAGAACATCTCAACTTCGGGTGATGCTCCCAAATTTGAGATCTATAACGGTTCAAGCGGTATCAACACCGGCTACACCGCAAAGGGCGGCGCATTCACTCAGGATCAGCTTTATACTTATGAAATCGTCAACCATACCATCAAGACTTATGATTCAACCGGTAAAGATATCAAGGCTCTTTCAGTCAACATTCCTACGGGAGGAACAATCGCCGGCGGTGATAAGATAACCGTAACCCTTACAGGTACAAGAACTGCCGGATGCCTTGTTGAGCTTTCGGTTAACTACAAGGTTAAGGGTGAAAAAGGCACATATATTACCGATTCCGTTCTTTCAAAGACAGTTTATGCTTATGTCGGCGATAACGCAAAGGATGACGATTCGGTTGAAATACCAATGGATGCAGGCAACAGCCGTACCATTAAGTATGAGCCTTCAATTTATATGTCAACCGGCAGAGCTCTTGACAAGGTTGAAAGCTATTCAATCCGTGTTAAGGATAACAAGAACGGTAATGCTGCTACCGCAAGCGTTTCATCCGTTGCAATTGATTCAACTTCATATCCGTTTGTAACCAAGAATACCGTAGCCAAAGAGACTTCGGTTTCCATGGAGGGTAATGATGGTCTCTACTTCCTCAATCCGTTCCAGGTTGCAATGAAGACAGATACAGAAGCATATGCTCGTTTGGCTTATGAATATGAGAAGGATGAAAACAATGAGAATATCCTTTATAAAGTTGATGAATACGGCAACTTTGTAACTGACTCTAACGGCGACCGCATTGTTGATGAGAAGAACGGCGAGCCCTATCCGATCAGCAATAATGCCGGTGTTCCCGACGGAAAGTATACTCTTACTACCAATCTTAATGTTGACGGCACATCAAAGACAGTTAACACAAACGTATTCCTTTATGATGACTATGGTCTTCCCGGCCTCTTTGAGCGCGCTGTTTCGGCAAACCGTCAGCAGTCAGGTTTCTCAAACGAATTTGAGGCTCAGAATCGCTGGAATGCTTATCAGGAAGCGCTTAAGAACGCAGCTATCCTTGTTCTTAAGCCCAAGACCGGTTCAACCTTCATGGCTGATATCGCAGCAACCGATCCCAACTATTCCAATAAGTATGAGCAGTATGCACGTCAGCTCAAGAAGGCTATTGCAGACCTTGATGAATACGCACTCAACTCAGGTGTTGACGGCCTTAAAGATGCACTCAACGCATACAGCGGATTCAACTACACAATCATTGAAGGAGACGACGGTCCCTACATCGAGAATATTGATTACGATTCAGCATCTTACAAGCATTTCGGCATGCGTGACTATGTTCCTCATACCTACAATACTTATAGGATTGCAAGAAACCGTGCAAATGGACTTATTGATTCACTTCAGAAG
Source organism: uncultured Clostridium sp. (assembly GCA_964468465.1). Lineage (GTDB taxonomy): Bacteria > Bacillota > Clostridia > Oscillospirales > Acutalibacteraceae > CAG-177. The sequence goes on along the minus strand of CAYXVM010000042.1, from coordinate 1,675 downwards.
TTTGTAAGCGCACCTATTGACACCAGCGACGGACATATTGTTACCGATGAAGAGCAGGCAGCATATGATGAGTCAGTTGCAGCTTACCGTGAGTGGGCAGCAGAGTCACATGTTGTTGGCGCTATCGATGCAACATATGCTATTTACATGGTTAACCTTGCAGGCGAACGCCTTATCAGACTTCCCGCTGATAAATCAAAGCTTCAGCTCGTATACAATCAGTATAACAATCTTGTTCCCGAAGCAGACAGAAGCAAGTACACTCCGAGCTCACTTGAGAGATATGACAGAGCAGTTGCATTTGCACGAACTGTTCTTGCAGAGGATGTTCTTGATTCAAATGGCAATCCTGTTCTTAGACCTTCAAAGGTTAACATGGCAACAACCGAGCTTATCAAGGCTTCCAAGAAGCTTGCAGAAGGCGCTGATTACACAGCTCTTAATGCTGCAATAGCAAATGCAAAGACATATATCGATGCTTACGGCCTTGATGCAAATGCTCAGACTGCTTACACCGTTGAGTCCTATAACCTTCTTGTAGATTATTATGTTGAGGCAAGTAACCTCAATAAAGAGCTTGCAAAGACAACCTCCAACCAAGAGAAAATTGATAAGCTCACTCTTAACCTTAATGACGCAGTTGCAAATCTTGTAACAGCAACCTCCAAGGAAGTTGTTATCGAGCTTGTAACTGAGGATCCCGGTGTATTCTATGATATGGACTACTTAGTATCATTTACACCTTGCTTCTATGACGGAGGCAACGATCCTGCTTCATGGGGTGCAACAACCGAAGACGGAACTCCAGTTGATGGATTCCTTATGGGTGTTGGTGCTTATATGACTGAAGATGATGTTCTTCAGGCTTTTGCAACAACAAATAATGTTACAGCAGAAGTAACAGCTTCAGGTAGTTATTGTGGCACTGGAACGGTCATTAAGTTCTATAACTCTTCAACCGGAGCACTTGAAAAGACATATGTAGTTATTCTTATTGGTGATGTTGATGGAAATGGCGCATATAACTCCAAAGACTTGACATACATCAAGAAGGATGTCGCGCTCGAAGGTGAATGGCTCTATGAACCCACTACGGTTTATAAAGCAGTTGCATCAGATATTAATATGGATGACAGCAACTCCGGTAAAGACGTTACATTTATGAAGAGAGTCCTCGCAAGTGATACTCAAACAATTAACCAGGAAAATGGCGGCATTATTTCAACATAATGATACCGTTTAATGATTCCTTATTAGCACAAGTCATTTAATCATTTAATTTTTTGGTATAACTCGCACTTAATGTGCGGGTTATACCCAATTGGTTATTTTAATCCGACGATGCTCAAAAAATATCCTATTATAACTTAGAATAAAGGAGGAAAAGAGCAAATGTCAAAAATCAAACGCACCTTGAGTGCATTCCTTGCTTTTGCAATTGTGATTGGAATGTTCTCATGCTTGGGCGGCGTAATTACTCCAAAGGCATCCGCTGCGGAGGGTACATCGTCAATCAAGTCATATGCAGAGCTTGCCGAGCAGTATGATAACTTCTTCTACTTGGGCACAGAGGCATATGAAACAGTTGATGGTAATCTTGTTCTTTCCGACGGCTATGTTCAGCCCGGTGACAAGCTTACATTCAGACTTTATTTCAAGAGCGACAGATATGTCG
>CAYXVM010000041.1:0-11421 GCA_964468465.1 uncultured Clostridium sp. | reverse complement strand
CGGCAAAGCACCTTTGAAAGCCTTTCGGGCGAGCAATGTACCGTTTCGGGGAAGCCGATATCATAGCCGCAATGAAAAACGGTTATCAGCCCAAGCTCTCCGATTTTTTCAAAAAGCGGTAGCATTCTTTCTTCATCGGCAAAAAAGCCCTGATAATCGGGATGAAATTTAACGCCTTTGAGCCCGCTTGCCTTGATGCGTTCAAGCTCCGGAAGTGCGTCGGGGCTGTCGGGGTGAACGCTGCCGAACGGAATTATTCCGTCAACCTCCAGAAGCGAGATTGCAAAATCGTTGACGCTCCTTTGCTGACGGGGATTCGTTGCAATGTTGAGCACAACGGAATAATCAACGCCCGCTGAACGCTGAGCCTCCAGAAGGCTCTCAACTCCGCCGTTATGATAGGGTCTTGTCATGCCCGAGCGGGTCATAAGCTGTTCAATCGCTCTTGAAGCTATTTTCGGCGGAAAACAATGGGTGTGAAAATCAATTATCATATTTTTAACCGTCCCGCATATTGATATATAGTATTTTACACCGAAAACGGCGGCATATCAACAACATTTTTTTAATAAATTTTAATAATTTTTGAAATAACCCTTGATATTTCTTTTTTTATGTGATAAAATAACGGCAGTAGGATTAAGTGTTTTCATGAGAGTGGGGCGACCCGCTCTTTTGTTTATGCAGAAATCTTTTTTCACAAAAAGAATAAAAGGAGAATAAGCACATGCCAAAAGGAAAAGGCGGCAACACGGTCGCCGCGGTCTGGGAGATCGCAAAGCCTATCGCAGACGAACTCGGGCTTGATATTTGGGACATCCGCTTTGTCAAAGAGGGCTCGGATTGGTTTTTGAGAATTTTCATCGACAAAGAGGGCGGAGTAGGCATCACGGACTGTGAAAACATGAGCAGGGCAATCGACAGGCCCCTTGACGAGGCTGACCCCATTGAACAGAGCTATTGCCTTGAGGTTTCCTCTCCCGGAATTGAAAGAGACTTGACAAGGGACAGCCACTTTGAAGCCTGCAAGGGTCAGAAAATCAAAATCAAGCTCATCCGTGCGCTCGACGGTAAGCGTGAATTTTCCGGAATTCTCGAGGACTATGACGGCAAGACAGTCACCATGCGTCTTGAGGACGGAAGCGCAATGTGCTTTGAGAAAAAAGAAACCGGCTATATTAAACTTGATGATTTCAGCTTATAATTGAAAGGATTGACAGTCAAAAATGGATAACCGTGAGTTTTTCGAGGCAGTAAGGCTCCTCGGCAAAGAAAAGAACATTTCAGAAGCCGCCCTGCTGGAGGGCATTCAAAAGGCAATCGTTACCGCAGTTAAGAGAGATTATGACAACAGAGACATCGTTTTCTGCGAAATCAACGCAGAGGATTCTTCAATCCGTGTTTTCGTTCGCAAGAATGTTGTCAGCGAGGTTCTTGACCCCGTTGAGGATATGACCGTTGAGCAGGCTCAGAGATTCAAGAAGAACGCCGTTCCGGGCGACATCGTTGAAATCGAGCTTGAAACAAGAGAGGTCAGCCGTATTGCGGCAGAAAAGGGCAAACATATTCTCCGTCAGGCTATCAGAGAAGCCGAGCACGGTCAGATTAAAGAAGAATTCCAGAGCAAAAACCAGGAAATCGTTACCGCCAAGGTTTCAAAGATTGATCCCCAGACTCTCGACGCTTTTGTTGAGATCGGCAAGATTTCCGAGAGACTGCCCAGAAACGAGCAGCTCCCGAACGATAATTTCACCGAGGGCGACCTTATCAAAATTTTCATTGCTGACATCAAGGACGGCGTAAAAGGCCCCAAGGCTATCATTTCAAGAACTCATCCCGGTCTTGTCCGCCGCCTGCTTGAAAGCGAAGTTCCCGAAATCTTCGACGGCACGGTTGAAATCAAATCCGTTTCCCGTGAAGCAGGTTCAAGAAGCAAGATTGCCGTTTACAGCGCAGACGAAAATGTTGACCCCGTCGGCGCATGTATCGGTCAGAGAGGCGCAAGAATCAACAAAATCGTTGACCTGCTCGGCGGAGAGAAAATCGATATTATCCGCTACAGCGAAAACCCCGCCGAATATGTTGCCGCCGCTCTTGCCCCGGCAGATGTTGTTTCGGTTACGGTTGAAAACGAGGAAGAACATTCCTGCAAGGTCATCGTTCCGAACTCACAGCTTTCGCTTGCAATCGGCAACAAGGGTCAGAACGCCCGCCTTGCCGCCAAGCTCACGGGCTGGAGAATCGACATTAATCCCGAAAATGAGGAAGAAGTCATTAATTTTGACGAATAATATATTAAGGAGCTGAACCGATGCAAACCCGCCGGATACCATTAAGAAAATGCACAGGCTGCAATGAAATGAAGCCGAAAAAAGAGCTTGTCAGGGTCGTTAAAAGCCCCGAGGGCGAAATATCGCTTGACCTTACCGGCAAAAAGCCCGGCAGAGGCGCTTATGTCTGCCGCTGTGCGGACTGCCTTGTTAAAGCAAGAAAAGCAAAAAGATTTGAAAAGGCTTTCTCCTGTGCGATTCCGGACGAGGTTTTCGAGAGAATGGAGGAAGAGCTGAAAAATGAATGACAATCCAAAGCTCCTCTCTCTTCTCGGAATGTGCCGGCGAGCCGGCAGACTCAGCTGCGGCCATGACGCCGCAATCGGGTCGGTCAGAAGCAAAAGCGCAAAGCTCTGCCTGCTGAGCAGCGACTCCTCTCAGCGGCTGAGAAAAGAGATAGAGCGTGAAGCAAGCTTTGAGGGCAGAGATATTCCCGTGAAGCTGATGCTCTCAACAATGGAAGAAATCGGAAAAGCCACGGGTCTGAAATCCGCCGTGGTCTCAGTCAATGACGAAGGCTTTGCAAAAACAATGCTTGGGCTTCTGAACAACACACCTGGGGAGGTTAACTTATGATTAATAAATACAGAGTGCATGAGGTTGCAAAAGACTTTGATGTCAAAAGCAACATAGTCGTAGATTTGCTTGCAAAATATTTTGACGGTCAAAAGAAGCATATGACGGCTCTTGAAGAAGACGAGCTGGATATTATTTTTGAGACCTTCACAAAGGAAAATGAGGTCAGCGATCTTAACGAATATTTCAATTTCGTTCCCGAAAAAAAGCGTGCCGAAAAGGCGGAGAAAAAGTCCGAGGAAGCTCCGAAAGCCGAACCCGAGAAGGCTCCCGAAGCCAAAAAGGACGCTCCCGAAAAGAAAAATGAGCCCAAAGAGGCTCCCGCAAAGGATAAAAAGCCCGCTCAGCCCGAGAAGCAGAAGAACGAGCAGAAGCCCGCTCAGCAGAAAGCTCCTGCGGCAAAGAAAGAGGAAAAACGCAATGAGCAGAAGCCTGTTCAGCAGCAGAAGCCCTCAAAGCTTCCTCCGATGCCTCAGAGACAGCCGAAGCCCGAAAAAGATAAAGACAAGGCTTCAAAGCCCATGCAGTCAAGAACAAAGGGCGAAACAAGAACGGTTGACACAAGAGCAGGCAATGTTGACCTTGAAAAGTATAATGAAAAATACGAAAATATTGCTCCCGCCAACAAAGGAAAGCAGGAATCCGGCGGTAAGCAGAAGATAAAGCAGAAGAGCCAGCAGTACAGAAAGCAGGGCGGAATGCGTTCCTCAAGGCGTGAGACCGAAGCCGAAAGGCTCAAGAGAATCGCCGCCGAGAGAGCCAAGAAGCCTCAGATGCACCTTAAACTGCCTGAGGAAATCACCGTCGGCGATCTTGCCGCAATGCTCAAAATGACCGCCGCCGAGGTTATCAAAAAGCTGTTCGGTCTCGGTCAGATGGCAACGGTCAACGAGGTTCTCGACTATGAGACCGCCGCAATCGTTGCCGAAGAACTCGGCGCAAAGGTTGAAAAAGAGGTTGTTGTCACAATTGAGGACAGAATCATCGACGACCATGTTGACGACGAATCCGAGCTTGTCCGCAGAGACCCCGTTGTTGTTGTTATGGGTCATGTTGACCACGGCAAAACTTCTCTGCTCGACGCTATCAGAAACACTTCCGTCACCTCAACCGAGGCAGGCGGCATCACTCAGCACATCGGTGCTTACAGAGTTGACCTCAACGGTCAGAAGATAACATTCCTTGACACTCCCGGCCATGCGGCGTTCACCTCAATGAGACTCAGAGGCGCAATGGCAACAGACATTGCAATCCTTGTTGTTGCCGCCGACGACGGCATCATGCCTCAGACCATTGAGGCTATCAGCCACGCAAAAGCCGCAGGCGTTCAGATTATCGTTGCGATAAATAAAATGGATAAGCCCGCCGCAAATCCCGACAGAGTTTTGCAACAGCTTACCGAATACGAGCTTGTTCCCGAGGAATGGGGCGGCGACACAATCTGCGTTCCCGTTTCCGCACTCACCCATAACGGCATCGACAAGCTTCTTGAATCCGTTCTTCTCGTTGCAGAGATGATGGAGCTTAAAGCCAACCCCAACCGCTCGGCAAAGGGCGTTGTTATCGAAGCAAGGCTCGACAAGGGCAGAGGCCCCGTTTCAACTCTCCTCGTTCAGAACGGCACGCTCAAATCGGGCGATATCATCGTTGCGGGCACGGCTGTCGGCAGAGTCAGAGTTATGGTTGACGATAAGGGCAGAAAGGTTAACGAAGCAGGTCCTTCCGTTCCCGTTGAGATTATGGGTCTTGCCGAAGTTCCCCAGGCAGGCGACGGCTTTGACGCTGTTAACGATGAACGCCTTGCAAGAGAGCTTGTTGAGCAGAGAAAGGCAAAGGCCAAGGAAGAACAGTTCAAGGAGTTCCAGAAGGTTACCCTTGACAACCTCTTTGCTTCAATTCAGGAAGGTCAGCTTAAAGACCTCAACATCATCATCAAAGCCGATGTTCAGGGCTCGGCAGAGGCTGTTAAACAGAGCCTTGTCAAGCTTTCAAACGATGAGGTCAGAGTTAAAATCGTTCACAGCGGCGTAGGCGCAATAACCGAAAGCGATGTTATGCTCGCCAACGCTTCAAACGCAATCATTATCGGATTTAATGTCAGACCCGACGGCGTTGCTTCGGAAGCCGCCGAAAGAGACGGCGTTGAAATCAGAACCTACAGAGTTATTTACAACTGCATCGAAGAAATCGAAGCGGCTATCAAAGGTATGCTTGCTCCCAAGTTCAGAGATGTTGACATCGGCAGAGCCGAGGTTCGTCAGGTCGTTAAGATCTCCTCGGTCGGCAATGTTGCAGGCTGTCATGTCATCTCGGGCAAGATCACCAGAGGCGCAAAAATCAGAGTTGTCCGTGACGGTATCGTCGTCACCGAGGACGAAATGGCTTCACTCCGCAGATTCAAGGACGATGTCAAAGAAGTCGCTTCGGGCTTTGACTGCGGCATAGGTCTGAGCAAGTTCAACGATATCAAAGAGGGCGATATTTTCGAGGCATTTGTTACCGAGGAATACAGAGATTAAGGTGATATTACTATGGCAGGATACCGCATTGACAGGGTTTCCGAAGATATAAAAAGAGAAATAGCGGCGATTATGCGTGAGCTGAAAGACCCGAGAATTCAGGGAATGCTCACGGTCGTCAATGTTGATGTCAGCTCCGACGCTTCATTTGCAAAAGTTTATGTCAGCGCAATGGAGGGCATCGAGACCGCAAAGCTTGCGGTTAAGGGGCTGACGAGCGCAACGGGATATATCCGCAGGGAGGTCGGCAAACGGCTTCACCTGAGGAAAACACCCGAGCTTAAATTCGTTGCCGATGATTCAATCGAGAGGGGCATGGGCATTGCAAAAATGCTCGGCGAAATCGTTCCCGACGAAGAATCCGACAGCGAAAACGATTGAGAGAGGTATCAATCATGAGAATTGACCTGAACGAAACCGCAAACATTCTTGAAAATGCAGATAATATTCTTCTTCTCAGCCACAGCCACCCTGACGGAGACACGCTCGGCAGTGCCTCCGCACTCGCCCGTGCGCTGATATCCAAGGGCAAAAGGGTCAGAGTTGAATGCTCCGACCCCATTCCCAAGGATTTTTCATTCATGTTTGAGGGGCTGGAGTTCGGCGATTTTGAGCCTGAACTGATTGCGGCAATCGATATTGCCGACACAAAGCTGCTCGGCAAAGACGCCGAGGGCAAATACAGCGGCAAAATCGGGCTTTGCATTGACCATCACGGCTCTAATATCCTTTATGCGGATAAAGTATATCTTGAGCCCGATTCGGCATCGACCGCCGAAATAATATATCTGCTTCTTGAGAAAATGAATGTTGAAATCACTCCGCAGATTGCATCCTGCCTGTTCACGGGCGTTACGACCGACACGGGCTGTTTCCGCTTCTCCAACACAACGGTGAGAACCTTTGAAATTGCGGCGGCTCTTGCAAAGCTCGGAGCGGATACCTACAACATTATTCAGGTCTTTTTTGAAACAAAAACCAAAACCTACGCCGCCCTTGAACGCCTTGCCCTCGACAGCATGCGCTTCTATTTTTCCGACAGGTGCGCCGTTATCTGCGTAACTCAGGATATGTATAAACGAAGCGGCTCCGATGAGAGCGAAACCGACAGGCTCGCAAACCTGCCCCGTCAGATTGAGGGAGTGCTTGTCGGCGTTACGATGAGAGAGCTGAAGGACGGAAGCTTCAAGGCTTCAGTCAGAACTCACGGTGATATCGACGCTTCGGCAATCTGCCAAAGGCTCGGCGGCGGCGGTCACATGGGCGCAGCAGGCTGTACCCTTTACGGCTCAAAACAGCAGGCAATCAATTCTCTGCTTAAAGAAATTCAGGCGGAAATTGACGCTTACACAATAGACTAAGGTGGAAAAAGCATGACCGGAATTATCGTTCTCGACAAGCCGAAAGACATGACCTCCTTCGGAGCTGTGGCGAGAGTTCGCCGTATCTGCGGCGAAAAGAAATGCGGCCATACAGGCACTCTTGACCCGATGGCAACAGGCGTTCTGACGGTTATGCTCGGCGGCGCAACCAGATTTTGCGAGCTTCTGCCGAGCCATGACAAGGAATATATCGCCTCGTTCCACCTCGGCACGGTGACGGACACTCTTGACATTACGGGAACGGTTCTTGAAACCCGTGAGGTTAAAGCGGCAAAAAGTGATGTTGCCGCCGAACTCGGAAAATTCGTCGGCGAAATCAGTCAACTGCCGCCGATGTATTCCGCGGTTTCGGTCAACGGCAAGCGGCTCTATGACCTTGCAAGGCAGGGCATAGAGGTTGAGCGCACGCCGAGAACGGTCAATATTTATTCGGCGGAGCTTATTTCTTCAGATGAAGAATCGGGTGAGTACACCGTTTCGGTCGAATGCTCCTCGGGCACATATATCAGAACTCTCATTTCCGATTTGGGAGAAGCCCTCGGCTGCGGAGCGGTCATGACCGCCTTGAGAAGAACCAAAGCTAACGGCTTCAGCATTGACAAAGCCGTTACGCTTGAACAGCTTTCTGCGGCGGCTGAAAACAGCACGCTCGGAGAAATTGCCATTCCCATTGACACCGCTTTTTCGGATTTTCCTGCGGTTTATGTCAGCGAAGCTCAGGCAAGGCGGTTTTCAAACGGCGGAGAGCTTGCGCTTGAAAGGCTGAAATGCCCGAAAATCATCGGTTTTCTCAGAGTTTATGCCCCGAGCGGCGTGTTCATCGGCATCGGCGAAATAGGAAACGGCGAGAGCATGACCGTCAAAAGAGTTTTCAGAGAAACTTGATTATAATGAAATATCAAACGGCTTGTATCGGATTGACCGACACGAGCCGTTTTTGTTTGCCGCTATTCACTTATTTTTATTAAAATCTAAAATGGATTTTATTTTTTCATAAAATTCCGATTTGTTTTGCTGAATGCTGTCTTGATAATCGTAATCGTCTTTTTTGCCTTAACACCTTCCCGCAAAGCTGAATATCATATCAATAGAAAAGTGCAACAAACAGCTTTTCACGGGAGACGGATAATTATGAAAGAATATACAGCATTAAATTCAATCCTGCCGGGCGAAAAAGCCACGGTTAAACGGCTCGGAAATTGCGGGAACATACGCCGCAGGCTGATGGATATCGGGCTTACGGAAAACACGGCAGTTGAATGCGTCGGCACAAGCCCGCTCGGCGACCCCTGCGCCTATCTGATAAGGGGTGCGGTTATCGCCATAAGAGCGGAGGACTGCGCCGAAATTTTCGTTGAAACGGCGGGGCGGTTAGATGGGACTTACTAACAGCTCGGTCGGCAGGCAGGCGATAGACTCGGGGCTTGAAATAAGGAAGAAAAGCGAATCCGACCTTGTCGTTGCGCTTGCGGGCAATCCGAATGTCGGCAAAAGCACGGTTTTCAACGCCCTGACGGGAATGAATCAGCACACGGGCAACTGGCCGGGCAAAACGGTTGCGAATGCGCAGGGCAGCTTTTCGGGCAAAAGCCGCCGCTATACGCTCGTTGACCTGCCCGGTACATATTCGCTGACGGCTCATTCCGCCGAGGAGGAAATTGCCCGAAATTTCATCTGCTTTGCGAAGCCCGATATCGTTGCGGTCGTTTGCGACGCCACCTGCCTTGAAAGAAGCATGAATCTTGTTTTGCAAACGCTTGAAATCACGGAAAATGTTATTGTTCTGATAAATCTTATGGACGAAGCAAAGCGGAAAGGCATTTCGATAAATGAAAAAAGGCTTTCCGAACGGCTAGGCGTTCCCGTTGTCGGAGTTTCGGCACGGAAGAAAAAGAGCCTTGCTCCGTTCATTGATGCGATTGAGAAAATGCCCTGCGGCGGCAAGACATTCAGGGTTGAATACCCCCAAACTATTGAAAAGGCGGTAGCGGCGGTTGAGCCGACGGTCAGAAAGTTCGCTGAAGGAAAAATCAATTCCCGATGGCTGAGTCTGCGCCTGCTCGACCCCGATAATTCCCTCGAAAAAGAAATTTCAGGCTGTCTCGGCGGCAGATTTCTTGACAGCCCCGAGCTTCGGCTCGCTCTCTCAAAGGCTAAAGCCGTTCTTGACCGAAGCGGAACCGACTGCGAAAAAATCGGAGACGAAATTGCGTCGGCTCTTGTTGCTTCTGCGGAAAAAATCTGCTTGGGAGCGGTTAAAGGCGGCAAGGATTATTCAAAGCTCGACCGCAGAATCGACAGAATCCTCACAAGTCCGCTGACGGGCTACCCCGTCATGCTTCTCATGCTTGCAATCATCTTCTGGCTGACCATCGTCGGCGCAAACTATCCCTCCGAACTGCTCTCGGGAGCGTTATTCGGGCTTCAGGATAAGCTCTCGGAGCTGTTCATGTCTCTGAACGCCCCTCAATGGCTACATGATTCGCTCGTTCTCGGAGTTTACAGGGTTTTGGCATGGGTCGTTTCGGTCATGCTGCCGCCCATGGCGATATTCTTTCCGCTTTTCACCCTGCTTGAAGATTCGGGATTCCTGCCGAGAATCGCTTATAATCTCGACAAGCCGTTCCGCCTTTGCAGCGCATGCGGAAAACAGGCTTTGACAATGTGCATGGGCTTCGGCTGCAATGCGGCGGGGGTTATCGGATGCAGAATCATTGATTCACCGAGGGAACGCCTGCTCGCCGTTATGACTAACAGCCTTGTGCCGTGCAACGGCAGATTTCCCGCCCTGATATCAATAATATCAATGTTTTTCATTGCGTCCGCAGGAGGAGCGTTTTCATCGTTCCTTTCTGCCGCCACCCTTACGGGCGTTATAGCCCTGAGCGTTGCCATGACCTTTGCGGCGACAAAGCTACTTTCAAAAACAATTCTCAAAGGCGTTCCGTCGTCATTCACGCTTGAACTGCCGCCCTACCGAAAACCTCAGTTTGTCAAAACCATTGTGCGCTCGGTTTTTGACCGAACTCTGTTTGTGCTCGGCAGAGCGGCGGCGGTTGCGGCGCCTGCGGGGCTGGTCATATGGGCGGCGGCAAACATCAGAATCGGCGATATCTCTCTGCTCGGCAGGTTCTCTGACCTGCTCGACCCGTTTGCACGGCTCATGGGGCTTGACGGCGTTATTCTCGCCGCATTCATTCTCGGCTTCCCTGCCAACGAAATCGTAATTCCGATAATTCTTATGTCATACTCTGCGCTCGGAACTCTGCCAGAAATCGGGAATGCATCGGATATCCTGCTGATACTGACCGAGAACGGCTGGACTGATTCAACCGCAATCTGTTTTATCCTGTTTTCGCTGATGCATTGGCCCTGCTCAACAACGGTAATCACAATCAAAAAGGAAACGGGCAGTCTGAAATACACCCTGCTCGCCGCCGCTCTGCCGACCGCAATGGGCGTTGCCTCCTGCATGATTATAAACGGATTATTGAAAATTCTCGGATTCTGACGGCTGTTTTGATTATATTTCCGCTTCGGTGTTGACTTTTGCCATGTAAAGTGTTAAACTGATGAACCGTAAAGACAGCTACATCACCGTTACCCTACGGAAATACGGAGGAAGCAAAAATGACAGGAACCCTGGTTAACTGCGCCGCAGTTATTGCGGGCGGCTCAATCGGTCTGATTTTCAAAAAAGGAATCAAGGATAGCTACACCGAAAGCGTCAACAAATCCCTCGGACTTGCGATTCTGATTATCGGCCTTAACGGCGTTATTTCAAATATGTTTTCGGTTGCCGACGGAAAAATTTCAAGCAGCGGCGAGCTGCTGCTCGTTGTTTATCTCGTTATCGGCACTTTGTTCGGCGAAATGCTGAAGCTTGAACAGCGTTTCAACGGCTTCTGCACCGGGATTGAAAGCAAATTCAAGGCGGGCGGCTTTGCCTCGGGCTTTGTCAACGGCACGGTGCTTTTCTGCGTCGGAGCAATGGCGATAATCGGCTCAATCAATGACGGGCTTCAGGGCGACAGCTCGGTGCTTTTCGTCAAGAGCGCACTCGACTTCACAACGGCAATTATTTTCGGTGCAACGCTCGGCTTCGGCGTTATTTTCACCTTTGTTCCCCTGATGATTTATCAGGGCGGCATAACCCTGCTTGCAGGGTCTCTGAGCGGAATTTTGCAGGGCGATGTGCTCACTCAGCTGTGCGCCGTCGGATATTCAATCATCATGGCTATCGGAATCAATTTCATTTTTGACAAAAAGTTCAAAACGCTCAACATGCTTCCGTCAATCTTCCTGCCCGTTGTTTACCACTACATTCTTGTGCTGATAAATATGATAAAATAATATTTTCACTGAAAAAATCCCCGAGCCGAAGCCCGGGGACTTTTTGCTGTTATCAGAAGTTTTCTCTGTTTTTCTGGTTTCTCTGATTCTGCTGCTGATTCTTGTTGTTCTGCTGATTTTGCTTCTGATTCTGCTGGTTATTCTGCTGGTTGTTCTGCTGATTCTGCTTATTGTTTTCCATGGGAAAGCTCTCTCCTTGTTATTGATTTAAGGTGATGGGAGTTGAACACAATATGCCGAAAATTTGATATTACGGCGTAT
>CAYXVM010000040.1:0-11505 GCA_964468465.1 uncultured Clostridium sp. | reverse complement strand
CCCGCCTGCCGCTTTGAGTGATAAATCGGGGTTAACACGCACGCCGAGAGCGCAAACACTCGGAATCTGCTCGCTGACCGCAAAATAGCTTGTGATATCCTCGGCAATCTCGCCCGATACAATCGGCGTCTGACCGATATAAGGCTCTTTCAGCCCGAGGTCTTTCATAACGGTCAGGTTTCCGTTTTTGCCGACAGCGCCCGCAACATCAAGCTTGCCTTTTGCGTTGAGAGGAATCTCAACAACGGGATTTTCAACATATCCTCTGACATTTCCGCTGCTGTCCGAAACGGCAATCAGCGTTCCCGCAGGGCCGCCGCCGTTGAGGCGCAGGGTCAGGCTGTCGTCACGCCCTTTGAGAACCGCTCCCATCAATGAAGCCGCCGTCAGAAGTCTGCCCAATGCGGCAGAAGTTACGGCAGAGGTCTTGTGAATCTGCTCCATGCGGTTAATTATATCGGTTGTGTCCGCCGCAATAACGGTTAAAGTTCCGTCAACGGAAATCATTCTGACAAGTTCACTCATATTATCACTTCTTCCTTGCGCAAAATACCGCTCTTTCGCTGTTCGGAGCGGCTTTATTGGTTGTCATGTCGTCATATACCCCCACAAGCTCAAAGCCCGTTTCGGAGAGCAGAGAGGCGATTAAATCAAGGTCATAAGCCTGCTCGGTGAAGCTTTCGCCCGAGCGGTAATATACGCCGTCCTCCTCCTCAAAAAAGTCGAGAAGTATATCAACGCTGTTGTCATTTTCATTATAGTTATTCTGCCAAACGCAGAACAAATCGTCAAATTCATAGACGAAAGCATTGTCAGCCAGAATCTCTCTGTGCTTATAAACCGTGTTGACATCAAAAACAAACGCTCCGCCCTTGTTCATAAAGAGTGAAACACGCTCAAAGGTTTTTCTGACCTCATCAATGCCGGGCAGATGGTTGATGCCGTCAAGAACGCATATGGCGCAGTCAACTGTGCCGTAAAGGTCGATGCTCTGCATTTCCTGATTAAGAAGCAGAATCTGTTCGCCCGATTCAAAGGCTTTTTGTCTTGCGGCGTTGAGCATTCCGACGCTGCTGTCAACTCCGATAACATCAAAGCCCTTTTGAGCCATTTTAACCGACATACTGCCCGTTCCGCAGCCGAGGTCAAGCAGAATTCCGCCGTTTATTCCGCACAGCGAAAGAAGCCTGCAAAAATAATCTGCACGCTTCTCATACTCAACATTATCGGTCAGACGGTCATAAAACCGAGAAAAATTATCATACGGCATTTTTATTGTCCAGCCTCTTGAAAATTTCCTCATATCCGTTGCAGCCGTACTGAAGCGAGCGGTTGACACGGCTGATTGTTGCGGTGCTTGCGCCCGTTTCGGCAACGATGTCGCTGTAAACCTTTTTATCTCTGAGCATTTTTGCAACAACGATTCTCTGAGAGATTGCCTTTATTTCGGAGACCGTGCAAAGATCCTCAAAGAAATCATAGCATTCCTCAAGAGTTTCAAGATTCAGAATAGCTTCAAACAAAAAATCAACATTTTTATCTTTAATCTTATTGCTCATTGCAAAACCGCCTTTCATACTTTCGTGCTTTAATATTTTAACATATGAAAAGAAAAAAGTAAATAACCATTTTATGAATTTTTTATAATAAACTTAAATGCATTGATATTTGTTGACTTAATTAATCCGTAATGTTAAAATCATATTATCAACAGACTTCAGGTCAAGCGGGGAGATGTTCTTGGTTAAAGCAGTAATATTTGATATGTATGAGACGCTGATAACTCAGTATAAATGTCCGCTGTATTTCGGTAAACAGATTGCAATTGATGCGGGGATTGATGAAGAAAAGTTCTGTGAACCTTGGAGCGCTGCGGAAGAAGACAGAACCGTAGGAAAAATCACATTAGAAGAAATTTTGGAAAAGATTCTTAAAGAAAACGGTTGTTATTCCGAAAAGAAATTGAGATATATTGCAAATAAACGCATTAAATGCAAAGAGGAAGCGTTTAAACATATTCATTCAGAAATTATTCCGATGTTAAAAGCTTTAAAGGAAAAGGGAATATTAATCGGCTTAATCAGTAATTGTTTTTCCGAGGAATCGGCGGTTATTAAAAAGAGCATTTTGTATCCCTTTTTTGATGTTGTCTGTTTATCTTATGACATGGGTATTCAAAAGCCAAATAAGTCAATTTTCAAAAGCTGTATTGAAAAGTTGAATCTGCAACCCGATGAATGCTTATATGTCGGCGATGGCGGAAGCTTTGAATTGGAAACGGCAAAATCGGTTGGTATGAAAGCTGTTCAGGCCGTGTGGTATATCAATGAAGTAACCGAGCATCCTTCAAAAATAAAACCGGAGTTTGAAAATGTTGAAACGCCGCTTAGCATTTTAGATATTCTTTGATAAAATTCGTACCTTGACACCGTGAGATTAAAAATTGGGGGCGTAAGTTCATTGGCGATGAAAGAAAACATCATTGCAGAATTAACGGCAAAAGATGATAAATATGCCTGCGATTTTGCCGATAAAATAATATCAGAAAGCATGGAAACAGATGAATGGTATGAATATTTTAATGATTTTGCTTCGCTTCTTGACCATCCGAAATCATTGGTCAGAAACAGGGCGTTGAATATTCTTGCGGCAAATGCTCAATGGGATGTGGAAAACCGTTTTGACTCAATCATAGCTGATTTTCTTGCTCATATAACGGACGAAAAACCGATAACGGCAAGGCAGTGCATAAAGGCTCTTGCACAGGTAGGTCTGGCAAAGCCGCAGTATATTCCGAGAATATTGTCAAGCTTGCATTGCGCCGATTTATCAAAGTACAAGGACAGTATGCGCCCGTTGATTGAAAAGGATATAGCAGAAACTGAAAAGATTCTTTTAAATTGGAATTTAACTCCCTCCGTCACGGCTTCGCCGTGCCACCTCCCTCAAGAGGGAGGCGAATAAGCAATCTGCTCACGGCGAAAATCAAACTAACTGTATGGGCTCCCTCCTGAGGGAACTGGTGCATAGCGCCTGAGGGAGTAAAAAAGCTCGTCAAATTTCAGTTTGTAGAGGGAACACAGTTACCGGTATGCAAAGAATCAATAAAATCCAACGGCTCAACGGTAGGGGAGAACTGTGTTCTCCCGTAGTTCATTTTGATATATAACGATTATTCAGTAGAGAACGCTGTCCTCAGCGTTCCGGGACAATATGCACATTTTTCGATAAATCCGTTATTTCTGTATTCGGATGATGTGGGCATCGTCCGCTACAAATTGTAAGTAAAATCGTAGGGACAGCCGCAAGGGTTGTCCCTACAAATTAGAAGTTGTCGGTACATATGACAAATTCAGTCAAACCCTGTAGGGGAGGCGTTTCGCCTCCCGCGGGACGGGGAACCCGTCCCCTACAAGGAAAAACAAACAAATTGATAAATTCCAATTTGACAATAACCCGTAGGGACAGCCCTTGCGGCTGTCCGTGAAAACATATCTAATCCCACGGAATGCCGAGGACGGCGTTCCCTACTGAGTCTTGTGATGATACATTTAATTCATTTATCCGCAGGTTTTCAATCCTCAGGCGCTATGCGCCAGCTCCTTTGCCAAAGGAGCCTATTCAGTCAGCCACGGTTTTGCAGATAGTTTATTATTTTGATTAAACTTTCTCCTTGGGCTCCTTAGAAAAGGAGCTGCCCGTAGGGCTGAGGATTGATAATTTAGCGGATAAATCAACGCAACAGATATTACACAAACCGCAGTACAACGGATTTTATGATTGCTTTACATTTTTAAGAAAGCCGATGGGGTTTTTCTCCTTTAAAAAAACATAGAGCGATATAAAATGAAAGGGAATGTTAACATGGAGTTTGTAAAGAAAAAGTTTAAAATAATAATTTATTATTCAATTATATATCTGCTTATAGCGATACTGTTTCTTATTTTGTTTTCAATTATATTAAAAAACAATTATTTGACGATGATTTCAGAAGCAATATTGCTTATTTCAATTATAATTTCTTTGAAATTGCATATTTATGAAATCAATCAGACAGTTAAAGTTGAAAAAGAGTCAATAGAGTGCAGAAATTTTATTATAAACGGCAGACCGGCGGATGCAATAGTCCGATATGAAATAATTAAAAAAATCGAATTAAAGAGAATCTCTTTTAAACCGTTTTCAAGATGTCTTTATATATCAATAAAAGATGACAAGCCTGTTGTTATAAATGACGATTACAATGATTATTTGAATTTGTGGAAAATGATTTGCGATAACTGTGAATCTTACAATGTTTATATTGATAAAAAAGTGCCGTTATATTTTGAAAATCATAAAAACAAAAAATGAATTTTGGGGTAATTTAAAACAATTAAGCAGGGGGTAACGATGAAACCGTTATTAAGTAATACAGATAAAGAGAAAATTTCTTTTCTTTTCTCAGGAACAGATGATGAAATATGGAGAATAATCCATGAAGCAATACATAAAGGAACAAGTGAAAAACCGTTTTCGGTTAATTATGTTGAAAAGCTTATAAACATTTATATTTCAATTTCGAATTTAACGGGAGAAAAACTCCCTTACGGGAATATGAAAGATTTCTTTAGTTTCTACAGTCCGGAGGGAATGACTGAATACAATTCTTTTGTCAGTTCAAGGAGTTTAACGGACGATTGTGTTTTCAACGAAAATGATATTGCTTTTTTGTTGAAACATAAAGAGGGTGAAATGTGTAGATTAATTCTGAATGTTCTGAATAACGATCCGAATGACCCTCATTATTCGGCGGTGTATGCAGCAAATCAAATTAAATGCTTTATTGATGTTTCAAATCAGCTTGGAAGAACATTGACTTTTGATGATGTTTTCGGCTTTTTTATTACTCACGGTTTTTCGCAAAAGCAATATTTGAATTTTGAAATCAGTCGAAAAGATGAATCCAAAATATACAGAGGAATTCAATATTAAAAATCAGCCTGAGAAGACCGTAATCTTCTCAGGCTGAAGCATTATTATGAGATTAATAGTTATATCCGAGCTCAACGGCTTTAATATTAAGCTCGATGAGGTTCTGCTTTTTGGCGGGAACGAGCTTTTTCATTGCTCTTTCAACATTCTCAAAGGTCATAATGCCGGTTTTCTTGATCATGTGACCTATCATTATCATGTTTGCAAGACCCGAGAGATTCTCGTCAGAAGCAATTCTCGTTGCAGGGATATAATATGCCTCAACATCGTCTCTGCCGACCTTGCGGTCGATGAGCGAGCTGTCAACGAATATCTTTGCGCCCGGAACAGCCGCACTCTCGAATTTATCGAGCGAGGGGAGATTCATTGCGATAAGAATATCGGGGTTTGAAACGATGGGCGAGCCGATTTTCGTATCGCTGAAAATTACGGAGCAGTTGCAGGTGCCGCCTCTCATTTCGGGGCCGTAGGAGGGGAGCCAGCTGACTTCACGCTCCTCAATAAGTCCGTCATAGGCGAGAAATTTGCCTGCAAAAAGAATTCCCTGACCGCCGAAGCCGGAAAGAAGGATCTGATTTGTCATAATCATTCGCCCTCCTTTTCAGCGGTTTTGTCTTTATAAACGCCGAGGGGATAATAAGGAATCATGTTTTCCTCAAGCCATTCAAGAGCCTTGTCAGGCTTGAGCCCCCAGTTTGTCGGGCAGGTTGAGAGAACCTCAACGAGCGAGAAGCCCTTGCCCTCAATCTGATTCATGAAAGCCTTTTTGATTGCCTTTTTGGCGTTTTTGACATTCTTGACATTGTTAACCGCAACTCTTTCAAGATAGGTTGCGCCGTCAACATTCTGAAGCAGTTCGCAAACCTTAACGGGCAGACCGACCGATTTCGGGTCTCTGCCGTAGGGCGAGGTCTGCGTAATCTGACCGGGCAGGGTGGTGGGAGCCATCTGACCGCCCGTCATGCCGTAAATTGCGTTGTTGACGAAGATTATCGTTATGTTTTCACCCCTTGCGGCGGAATGAACGGTTTCAGCCGTGCCGATTGCGGCAAGGTCACCGTCGCCCTGATAGGTGAAAACGATGTTGTCGGGGTTGGAACGCTTAACGCCGGTCGCAACGGCGGGAGCTCTGCCGTGAGCCGCTTCAATCATGTCGCATGTGAAATAGTTATAAGCAAAAACGGAGCATCCGACGGGTGCAATACCGATTGTTTTGCCCTCAATACCGAGTTCGTCGATAACCTCTGCAACAAGGCGGTGAATTATGCCGTGGGTGCAGCCGGGGCAGTAGTGAAGCTGAGCGTCGGTGAGAGACTTCGGCTTTTCAAAAACTATCATTATTTGTCACCTCCGACGGAATTTGCTTTTGCTATAGAATTAAGTATATCTTCGGTTGTCGGAATCATGCCGCCGACTCTGTTGCAAAGAAGAACGGGCTTTTTGCATCGGGTTGCAAGCTCGATATCTTCAATCATCTGACCCATTGAAAGCTCAACGCTGATGAAAGCATTGACTTTATCAGCGGCAGCGTTGAGAGCCGCTTTCGGGAACGGCCAGAGGGTTATCGGGCGAATCATGCCGACCTTGATTCCCTGCTCACGGGCTTTGTCAATTGCGTTCTGAGAAACTCTTGCGGCAACGCCGTAGGCAACGATGCAGATTTCTGCGTCTTCCATGCGGTATTCGTCAAACATGGCTTCTTCCGCTTCAATTTTTGCGTAACGCTCAAAACGCTCAAAGTTATATTTTTCAAGCTCGTCGGGGTCAATGATAAGCGAATTGATAATGTGATGTTCACGCTCGCATTTTGTTCCCGTGCAAGCCCACGAGGATTTGTCATACTGCTTGATTTCGTCAACATCAAGGCTGACGGGCTCCATCATCTGACCCATTGTGCCGTCAGAAAGGAGCATTGCGGGCATTCTGTATTTATCCGCAAGGTCAAAGCCCTTGAAAGTCAGGTTAACCATTTCCTGAACCGAAGCGGGAGCAAGAACTATCAGATGAAAATCGCCGTGTCCGCCGCCCTTTGTTGCCTGAAAATAATCGGACTGTGAGGGCTGAATGCCGCCGAGACCGGGGCCGCCTCTCTGAACATTTACGATGAGTGCGGGCAGGTCACAGCCTGCAAGATAAGAAATACCCTCGCTTTTAAGAGAAATTCCGGGGCTTGAGCTTGAGGTCATGGCTCTTTTTCCCGCCGCCGCTGCGCCGTAAACCATGTTTATTGCCGCAATTTCGCTTTCAGCCTGCAAAAATGTTCCGCCGATGAGCGGCATTCTTTTTGCCATGTAAGCGGCAACCTCAGTCTGAGGGGTGATAGGGTAGCCGAAGTAGTGGCGGCAGCCTGCCATGATTGCAGCTTCCGCAAGAGCTTCGTTACCTTTCATTAATACTTTTTCAGCCATAGCTAATTCCTCACTTTTCAACAGTTATAACGCAGTCGGGGCACATCGTGGCGCAGAAAGCGCAGCCGATGCAGGCCTCCTGATCGGTTATGCCTGCGGGATGATAGCCTTTGGCGTTGATTTTATCCTTGAGAAGTGCAACGATCTTTTTCGGGCAGGCGCCGACGCAAAGACCGCAGCCCTTGCATATATCTTCGTTAAAAGTTACTTTTGCCATAAATCTTCCTCCTGTTTTGCCCATGATTGCTTTATGTACAGCCTTATCGGAAAGCAATTGACAGCCTTATCCTTGATTTCGCCGTAAATATCCTCTTTAACCGTTGTCATTCTGACGGGCAGACCGCTTGCCGCTGAAACTTCGTCGGCATAGGCGAGCGACGAGAGAACGCATTCAGCAGTTGTTTCATCGCCGAGATTTGAATTGTTGACGATTCCCGTGAATTTAAGTCCGCAAGCCGTCTCGATTTCGTGCATGACCTCAACGGTCGATGCGCAGTCGGGAGTCAACGGTCTGAATTTGTTGATAACGAAAAGCATTTCGTAATCGTTCTGCTCTTTAATCGAGGGAACATACCGCCCGAGGGCGAGAGCGCCTCTGTCGTCGCCGCCGACATCAATGACTGCTCTGACGGAAAGATCGTCTATTATCGCATAAGCTTCTGCGGGCATGGCGGGAACATCGACATTAGAGTTGGCATATTCGGACGAAATGAGGTGAATACCTCTTTCTTCAAGCTGTTTTTCGCTGTCCTTGGTTCTGAAATAGGGGTTGACAATGTCGAGATCGGCAATGTCAACCCTTTCGTATTTTTCTTTCAGTTTCAAAGCGTAATTTACGGCAATGTTGGTTTTTCCGCTGCCGTAATGGCCGGCAAAGACAGTAATTCTTTTGTCAGTCATGGATTAAAGAACCTTGACCCAGCCGAACTTGTCTTCGCATGTTCCGCCCTGGATGCCGGTTACGGTGTCATAGAGCTTCTGGCTGATTTCGCCGATTTTGCCGCCGTTGATGATCATAACATCGTCCTTGTAGCGAAGCTTGCCGACGGGCGAAATAACAGCCGCCGTGCCTGTTCCGAAGCATTCCTCGAGTGCGCCGCTCTTCTGAGCCTCGATAAGCTCTTCAACGGAAACCTTTCTTTCTTCAACGGGCAGACCCCAGCTCTTGCAAAGCTCGATTACCGAATTTCTTGTGATACCGGGCAGAATGCTGCCGTTGAGCATGGGAGTAACGATTGTTCCGTTAATCTTGAAGAAGATGTTCATTGCGCCGACTTCTTCAATGTATTTTCTCTCAACGCCGTCAAGCCAAAGAACCTGAGAATAACCGTCGTCGTGAGCCTTAACCTGAGCAGCAAGGCTTGCGGCGTAGTTGCCGCCGGTCTTTGCAAAGCCCATGCCGCCTCTGACGGCTCTGACATAATCGTCCTCAATCCAGATGCCTACGGGAGCAAGGCCGCTCTCATAGTAAGCGCCCGAGGGGGAGAGAATAATAATGAAAAGATATGTTTTTGAGGGAGCAACGCCGAGAAAATCATCGGTTGCAATGATGAACGGGCGGATGTAGAGCGAAGTTCCGGGAGCTGAGGGAATCCAATCCTTATCAACTCTGACGATTTCGCTGACAGCCTGAACAAAATCCTCAACGGGAAGCTGAGGGATGCAAAGACGCTTGTTGGTGTCGTTTGTTCTCTTGGCGTTCATGTCGGGGCGGAAAAGACGGACATTGCCGTCCGAGCCTCTGTATGCTTTAAGGCCTTCAAACATTTCCTGGCCGTAGTGGAAAACCATGCAAGCGGGTGAAAGAGAAAGGTTGCCGTAGGGAACGATTCTCGGGTCATGCCAGCCCTTGCCCTCTGTATAGTTCATGATGAACATGTGGTCAGTGAAGATTTTGCCGAAGCCGAGCTTTGATTCATCGGGCTTCTGCTTGGGCGATGTTGTTTTTTCGATTTTAATATCTAACATATCTGACATCCTTTCACAGAATATTTTTCAATATAAGCAAGTGCTTTTGACACTCTATATTTCATTTCATTATATATAATTTCATTTTCAAAGTCAACAATTATTTTAGCGATTTAAAGCGATATTGTGCAAAATCGTTTGTTGCAACAACGGCAGGGGACAGAGACACAAAAAATCTGTATATTTTGCACAATGCCCCGTGATTCGTTATTATCCGCCGTATTTATTGGGGCTGACTCCGTATTCCGCCTTGAATGCACGGTAAAAATTCGCATAGTCCTGAAAGCCGCAACTGTGGCAGACCGTTCCGGGAGACGCTCCCTCGGCAAGCATCTGCTTTGCCATAAGCAGTCTTTTGAGAATGATATATCTGTAAACGCCCGTTCCGACCGATTTGCTGAATTCATGCGAAAGATGATATTTGCTGACATAAAAGCGGCGTGCAAGGCTTTCAAGCGACAAATCTTCATTGTAATGCTCGCCGATGAAAGCGATAACCTGAGAGACAAGGGGAGTGTCGCCGACAGGCTCGGCTGAATTGTTTTTTTGCAGGGCAAGACGGTTGATTTCAACCATAAATCTGAGAAACAACCCTTGTGCGGCAAGCTCGCTGCCGAAAGAGTCTCCGTAGCTTTCATTAATCATTTCGCCGAGTAAGTCCGTTATTTCCGAGCGGCGGAGCGCAGAAGGGCGCAGAATGTTTGAATGGGACGGCTCGTCAATGTCAAAGCATCGGGTGAGGCTTTCCTTTCCCTGAGAAAGGCTTTCAAGATATGCTTTGTCAATCCAGACGACTATTCTTTCGTAGGTTTCGCCGGGCTTGACTATCGGCTGATGAAATTCTCTCGGATTAATCAGCAGAAGATCGCCCGGTTCAAGCGAAAAAGTTTTGCCCTCAACACGGTATTCAACCTTTCCGCCGAGGAAAAAATATATTTCGTAAAAATCGTGATGATGAACGGCAACCGTTTCGGGCTTTCGGTCGCAATAATGAAAAACCTCAAAGGTTTGTTTTTTCATGCTTTGTCTTGTTTCAAAGCTTTGAGCCTGAGTTCTCATAAAATCACCGCCTGAATAAATATTACCGCAATTTTTACAATATGTCAAACAATATATACAATTACTATTGTAAAAATGAAGTGATATACTTATAATGTATAAAAAGCGGCTTGAATATGCCGAAAAGTTGAAGGAGGACGCTTTTAATGAAAATGTCATTTCGCTGGTACGGCGAATCCGACCCTGTTTCGCTTGAAAAAATCCGTCAGATTCCCAATATGCGCAGCATTGTCAGTGCAGTTTATGATGTTAAGCCCGGAGAGGTCTGGCCCGAAGAAAGCCTTGCAAAAATGAAAAAGCAATGCGAGGATAACGGCCTTGTTTTTGATGTTGTTGAATCGATTCCCGTGCATGAGGATATAAAGCTCGGCAGAGGAAATGTTGACGAGCTTATTGAGGTTTACTGCGAAAATATCCGTCGCTGTGCAAAATACGGCGTTAAGTGCGTAACCTATAATTTTATGCCCGTTTTCGATTGGACACGCACTCAGCTCGATAAAGAAGCTCCCGACGGTTCAACAAGTCTTGTTATGTATTGGGAGCAGATGAAAGGTCTTGACCCGCTCAAGGACGATATTCATCTTCCCGGTTGGGATTCCAGCTACACTCAGGAGCAGGTCAGAGAGCTTATCTCGGCTTACGGCGAAAAAGGCGAGGAGGGGCTTTGGGAAAATCTTGAGCGTTTTCTCAAAAAGGTTATCCCCGTCGCAGAGGAATGCGGAGTCAGAATGGCAATTCATCCCGACGACCCGCCGTATCCCATTTTCGGTCTGCCGAGAATCATTACCTGCGAAGAGAATCTTGACAGAATGCTTGCAATCGTTGACAGCCCCGCCAACAGCCTCTGCCTTTGCACGGGTTCGCTCGGCTGCGCAAAGTCAAACGATGTTACCGCAATGGTACGCAAATACAGCGCAATGGACAGAATCGCATTTATGCACATGAGAAATATCCTTATTCTTCCCGACGGCAGCTTTGAGGAGCAGGGGCATCTTTCAAAGTGCGGGAGCCTTGATATGTATGAGATAACAAAGGCTCTTGTTGAGACGGGATTTGACGGCTATGTCAGACCCGACCACGGCAGAATGATCTGGGG
>CAYXVM010000039.1:0-11696 GCA_964468465.1 uncultured Clostridium sp. | reverse complement strand
CGACTGCCGATAACTTTTCAGCCATTCATTGGCGCTTATGAAGATTTTCCCGGCGGAATGCTTCTTCCGCTCAACAGCGAAGCGAAAATCGCTGCTTTCGAATTGAAAAACGCATATCTCGGTCTGACTCTTGACTGAATTTGGAGGATAGTATTAATGTTTTATATCTTTTTTGCTGACGGATTTGAAGAAGTTGAGGCAATAGCAACGCTTGATGTAATCAGACGGGCAGGAATTCAAATTGAAAGCGTCGGTATAGGCTCAAAATCGATAACCGGGACACACGGAATTAATATAACCTGCGACAAATCCGAATCGGAAATTGAAATCAACGGTAAGCTGAACGGCATTATTCTGCCCGGCGGTATGCCCGGCACAACCAATTTGTTAAACTGCAAAACAGTTAATGATTCAATTGATTATTGTTATGATAATCATCTGTTTATTTGCGCAATATGCGCCGCTCCGCTCATTCTTGGCAGAAAAGGAATACTGAAAGGAAGAAAAGCCGTTTGTTTCCCGGGCTTCGAGAATGAGCTTAATGAAGCTTTTATCCCCGATGATTTTGTTTGCCGTGACGATAATATAATAACTGCTAAGGGAATGGGTAGCGCAGTTAATTTCGGGTTGGAAATTGTTTCCGC
This sequence comes from uncultured Clostridium sp., assembly GCA_964468465.1. GTDB lineage: Bacteria > Bacillota > Clostridia > Oscillospirales > Acutalibacteraceae > CAG-177. Next base: position 11,052 of record CAYXVM010000039.1, on the reverse strand, counting down.
TGTCTGTGGCAAAGATACTGCCGATAATCTTAAATCCACGCTTCAATGTTCATGATGAATAAAACGGATTTAAGAAAATTCCATAAATCGGTCAGGCACTCGCTGACAAACTCCGAAAAGCAACGAATTAACGAAAATATTTTCACTCGTTTAATTAATTCCGATGTCTATAAAAATGCGTCAGGCATTTTGTGCTATGTTTCGGTTGCTGACGAGATTGACACTTTTAATTTAATTGATTATTCTTTAAAAATCGGCAAGACTGTCGGTGTTCCGTTTTGTAAAAACAGCAAAATGCGGTTTTATCGCCTCGATTCGCTCAATGATCTTGTTGAAGGAAATTTCGGAATTCCGACTGTTAAACCGACTCACTCCTGCGAAATAACCGATTTTTCACCGTTCGTATGCCTTGTTCCGGGAATATGTTTTGATTTAAACGGCAACAGGATCGGCTACGGCGGGGGATATTATGACCGTTTTCTTTCGGAAAACAAGCTTATTTCTGTCGGATTATGCTGTGAAAGATGCCTTTGTCCGAAAATTCAGGCAGAAATATTTGATAAAAAAACAGACTTTATTTTAACCGAAAACAGACTGATAACTTCAGGAAACAGGGAGGCTTCTACATATGAATAATGATGAAAACAACAAAAGGGAGCATCCTTTCAGAGTTAATATTGAGGATGACGGATTTCTTAACCCGGATGAGCTTGACAAGCTCACTCCGCCGGAGCCGATTTCACACAGAAAATTTGAAGTTCATATTGATGAAGACGACGAACCGTCTCTTGATTTTGACAATCAGCTTCCCGAATATAAAGGTGAAATCTACTTCTCAAATGTTAAACCGAAAAGAACTCAGCCCGCACCTGCTCCGCAGGTGAAACGTCCTGCGCCTTCAAAACCGACTAAAAAGAAAAGACTCAACTCTTTTCTTGCAGTATTCTGCGCTGTCGTTTTGATTTTTACAACTGCTCTTTCCGCTCTTGCAATTTCATGCATTAATGATGTTCTTGCAATCAGCAGAACCAACGAAAAAGTTAAGGTTACAATTCCCAAAGACGCAACAACCGATGAAATAATTGATATCCTCGGCGAAGAAGGGCTTATTAAGCAGAAGTGGTTTTGCCGTCTATATTATAAAGGAATTGAATTCCTTAAAAACTTCGGAGACGATGAAGAACCCGCCGCTCCCGTTTATCTCAGCGGAGTATATACCGTTGAAAAGAATCTCGGCCTTGAAGGTTTTTTGACCGAATTCAAGGAAGTTCAGAGATCGGCAAAAACAATAACCCTTATTTTTCCCGAGGGTTGGACTGTATATCAGATTTTTGATAAAATAGCCCAATTTGGTGTCTGCTCAAAGGACGAGCTTATTGCTTCACTTAAATCAACCGAATTTGAACAGAACTTTGTTTCGGAAATACCCGATAATCCTAACAGAACCTTCAGACTTGAGGGCTATCTTTATCCCGACACCTATGAATTTTATGAAAAAAGCGACGCAAACAGCATAATCAGAAAATTCCTTGAGGGTTCAGAGAATAAATGGACCGATGAATATGAACAGCGGAGAATCAAGCTCGGTCTTTCCCGTGATGAGGTTATAATTATTGCTTCGATAATTCAGCGTGAAGCTGCAAATAAGGAGCAAATGAGCCTTATTTCATCGGTAATTCATAACAGGCTCAACAACTCTGTTTCATGGCCGACTCTCGGCTGCGATTCAACAGCAAATTATATCAAGAATTATGTCAGACCCAATGTTTCGTCCTCCGATGCGATTATCTTTGAGCAAAGCTATAATACCTACTATTGCCAAGGCTTGCCGCCCGGACCGATATGCAATCCCGGAGATGATGCAATCAAAGCCGCTCTTTATCCCGATGACACGAATTATTATTATTTCAGGCACGATAAATACGGCGAAATTTATATGGCAAGAACGCAGGCGGAGCACGATGAGAACGGCAACAAGGTTCTCAGAGCAAACAGCCGATAGGAGTTTTTATGAAAGTTATTACCAAGCCCGAATTGCTTGCTCCGGCGGGAGATTTTGAAAGACTTGTGACCGCCGTTGAATACGGCGCCGATGCGGTTTATCTCGGTTCAGATTGCTTCGGAATGAGAACCGCTGCAGCAAGCTTCGGTGGCGAAGAATTAAAAAAAGCCTGCGATTATGCAAAATCAAACGGTGTTAAGGTTTATTTAACCTGCAACACCGTTCCTCGCTGCAATGAGCTTTCGGCTTTGCCGTCATTCCTTGAATATGCGCAGGATAGCGGCGTTGATGCTTTAATCATAACAGATATCGGCGTTCTGGAGCTTGCAAAAAAATATACGCCGAATGTTGAAATTCATATTTCGACTCAAGCAGGAATTACCAACTATGCCTCAGCTTGTGCATTTTATAATTTAGGTGCAAAACGAATTGTCACCGCAAGAGAGCTTTCTCTTTCAGAAATTGCCGAAATCAGAGCAAAAACGCCGAAAGACCTTGAAATTGAATGCTTTGTTCACGGCGCAATGTGCGTATCGTTTTCGGGCAGATGTCTGCTTTCAAATTATATGACGGGCAGGGATTCCAACAGGGGAGACTGTGCTCAGCCTTGCAGATGGAAATATTCTCTTGTTGAAGAAAAGCGCCCCGGAGAATATTTCCCGATTGAGCAGGACGAATCGGGAACATACATAATGAATTCACGGGATATGTGCCTGATTGAGCATATTCCCGAGCTTTCGGAAGCGGGCATAAACAGCTTTAAAATTGAAGGCAGAGCTAAATCCGCTTATTACACCGCAGTCTCCGTTAATGCTTACAGATGTGCGCTTGACGGCTATGAAGCATCGGGTTTTGCGTCGGATTATAAGCCCGAACAATGGATTCTTGATGAAGTCAGAAAAGTCAGCAACCGTAAGTATTGCACGGGATTCTATTTTTCAAGCCCGATGGATGATGCCCGGATTTTTGAAAACGGCGGCTATGTCAGGGAATGGGATGTTGCCGCAATAGCTGAAAAATGGGAGAACGGAGTGATTTACGCTTCGCAAAGAAACAGGTTCTTTGAGGGTGACGAGCTTGAAATCATGATTAAAGGCCAAAAGCCCGTTAAAGTTACCGTTAAGAATCTTAAAAACGGCGATGGTGAAATAATAGATAATGCACCTCATCCGATGATGAAGCTCAGCTTTGACTGCCCCGTTGAAGTTCCGTGCGGAGCGTATCTGCGCATGGAAAGAAAAGGGGGAGCAATTCTGTGAATTACACCGTCTTTTTGCCAATTATTATTCTGTTTTTGATTTTATATTTTCAAAGAAAAAGCGCGCAGGAAGTCAGAAGAATAATAAGAAAACGAAAGAAAAGAGGAATTATTGATATGAGCGACATATTTAACAGATATATCGGCAAAGACTGCTTGATTTATCTTTCAAACGGAAGTTCCGTTATTGAGTGCTCTGTTGTCGGAGTATCGGATAACTTTCTGACCGTTAAGACAAAAGACGGCGAAGAAATGCTGAATATTGATTATCTTGTCAGAATCAAAGAACACCCCGTTAATAAAAACGGCAAAAAGAAAAGTGTTGTATTCTGATTGGTATAATTTCAACCATTTTCAAGAATTATAAGACATATCATTTGATATCGCCTTATAATTCTTTTTCTTTTTGCAAAAATCGACAGATTGTGCAACCCCTTGACTTTGCTTCAAGATATGGTATAATAGTATCGGTAAAATTTGCTTGTTTGGAGGATTGACCCCATGGCTAAAAAGCCCGAATATAATGACGAAAGCATTGTTGCCCTCAAAGGAGCCGACAGAGTCAGAAAAAGACCTGCCGTTATTTTCGGCTCAAACGCTCTTGACGGCTGTGAGCATGCTGCTTTTGAAATTATTTCAAACTCAATCGATGAGGCGAGAGAGGGATACGGCGATAAAATTATCGTAACCCGCTTTTCGGATAATTCAATCGAGGTTCAGGATTTCGGCAGAGGCATTCCCGTTGACTACAACAAAAAAGAAGAAAGATACAATTGGGAGCTTGTTTTCTGCGAGATGTATGCCGGCGGAAAATATGACACCAACAGTAACGGAAGCTATGAATATTCTCTCGGCCTGAACGGTCTCGGTCTTTGCTCAACGCAGTATTCATCCGAATATATGGACGCTGAAATTCACACGGGCGGTTATAAATATCTTCTGCATTTTGAAAAAGGCAATCCCGTCGGTGAAATGATAAAAGAGGAATATAACAAGCGTGACACGGGAACAAGAATAAAATGGAAGCCCGATCTTGAGGTTTTCACGGATATCGACATTCCTCTTGAATATTTTCAGGACATGCTGAAAAAGCAGGCCGTTGTTAATGAGGGAGTCAGATTTATCCTTAAAAATCAAACGGGAAAAGGCTTTGAAACCTTTGAATATATTTATGAAAACGGCATTGAAGATTATGTCAAGGAAATTGTCGGTGATTCTGCCCTGACAAGTATTCAGACCTGGCACGGAGACAGAGTTGGCCGTGACCGTGAGGATCTTGATGATTATAAGCTCAAAATCAATATTTCAATGACCTTTTCAAATAAAATTCAGCTTAAAGAATTTTATCATAATTCAAGCTTTCTTGAAAACGGCGGCTCTCCCGATAAGGCAACAAGGCTCGGATTTGTTTCTCAGATTGATTCATATTTGAGGCAGAGCGGAAAATATCAGAAAAGCGACGGAAAAATAACTTTCCAGGATATCGAGGACTGCCTTGTCCTTGTTATTTCGTCTTTTTCAACTCAGACTTCATATGCCAATCAGACCAAAAAGGCTATAACAAATAAATTCATTCAGGACGCAATGACGGAGTTTATCAAGCATCAGCTTGAGGTTTATTTTATCGAAAACCCGATTGAAGCCGATAAAATAGCCGATCAGGTTCTTATCAACATGAGAAGCCGTGTCAAGGCCGAGAAAACAAGACAAGGCCTGAAAGAATCTCTTATTCAGAATGTCGGCAGCCTTACAAACAGAATCCAGAAATTTGTTGATTGCCGCAGCAAGGATAAAGAAATCCGTGAACTGTTTATCGTTGAGGGCGATTCGGCTCTCGGCGCCTGTAAGCAGTCAAGAAATTCAGAATATCAGGCTATTATCCCTGTCAGAGGTAAAATTCTCAATTGCTTGAAATCGGAATATGACCGAATTTTCAAAAGCGACATTATAACGGATTTAATAAAAGTTATCGGTTGCGGTGTTGAAATCGGAGCAAAGCAAAAGAAGGGCAAGGATATGATATCCTTTAATCTTGATTTGCTTCGCTGGAGCAAAATAATAATCTGCACCGATGCTGATGTTGACGGCTTCCATATCCGAACTCTTATTTTGACGATGATATACAGATTAATGCCGACTCTTTTTGAAGAAGGTAAGGTTTTTATTGCCGAATCTCCGCTTTATGAGATAACCTGCGGCGACGAAACATGGTTTGCATATACCGAAAAGGAGAAAGCCGAAGCAATTGCACAAATCGGCGATAAAAAATATACCATTCAGCGTTCAAAAGGTCTCGGCGAAAACGACCCGGATATGATGTGGCTGACAACAATGAACCCCGCAACAAGGCGTCTTATAAAGATTGAGCCTTCTTATGCTCAGGAAACCGCAGATATGTTTGACCTTCTTCTCGGCGACAATCTCACGGGCAGAAAAGAGCATATCGCCGAAAACGGTCATCTTTATATTGACATGGCAGATGTTTCATAACTATAATAACGGAGAAAAATATATGGCTAAAAAACCTAAAAAAAGCGTTGATAAAAATGCTGAAACCCTTGACGCTAAAACCCACATTCCCGGGGCAGGCGAAGTAGTAAGCCAGCAAATAGTCAACACTCTTGAACTGAATTTCATGCCCTACGCAATGAGCGTTATTATGTCCCGAGCCATTCCCGAAATTGACGGGTTTAAGCCCTCACACAGAAAGATTCTTTATACGATGTTTAAAATGGGGCTTTTGACGGGCAACCGCTCAAAATCCGCAAATATTGTCGGCAGAACAATGCAGCTCAACCCTCACGGTGACGCAGCAATTTATGAGACAATGGTTCGACTTTCAAAAGGCTATGAAGCTCTGCTTCATCCTTATGTTGATTCAAAGGGTAACTTCGGTAAAGCCTATTCAAGGGATATGATGTGGGCTGCATCGAGATACACCGAGGCAAAGCTTGACAAAATTTGTGCCGAGCTTTTTGCCGATATCGATAAGGACACGGTTGATTTTGTCGATAACTATGATAATACGATGAAAGAGCCGACGCTCCTTCCCGTAACATTTCCGAGCGTTCTTGTCAACGCCAACACGGGCATTGCCGCAGGTATGGCAAGTTCAATTTGCTCTTTTAACCTTGAAGAAGTATGCAACACAACCATTGAGCTTCTGAGAAATCCGAAGCACGATATATCCGAGACCTTAAAAGGTCCCGATTTTGCAGGCGGCGGTCTGCTTGTCTATAACCGTGATGAAATGGAAAGCATTTACAAAACGGGAAGAGGCGGCTTCAAGGTCAGAGCAAAATATGTTTATGACAAAGCCAACGGATGCATTGATGTTGTTCAGATTCCGCCAACAACAACATCTGAAGCAATAATTGATAAAATTATCGAGAAGATCAAAGCTGGTTCTATCAAAGAAATCAGCGATATCAGAGACGAAACCGATAAAACGGGTCTTAAAATTACGATTGATATTAAAAAAGGAACAGATCCCGATAAGCTGATGAAGAAGCTTTATGAGACAACTCCGCTTCAGGATACTTTTTCGTGCAATTTCAATGTTCTTATTAATGGATATCCGAAGGTTCTCGGAGTTGCCGAGCTTCTCAACGAATGGATTGCATTCAGAACGAACTGCATCAGACGCAGAACCGCATTTGACCTTAAAAGAGCTTCCGACAAGCTTCATCTGCTCCGTGGTCTCGAAAAAATTTTGCTTGATATCGACAAAGCTATCAAGATAATAAGGAACACTGAAGAAGAAGCCGAGGTTGTTCCGAATCTAATGATTGGCTTTAAGATTGATAAAACTCAGGCAGAATATGTTGCTGAAATTAAATTACGCCACTTAAATAAAGAATACATTTTGAAGAGGCTTCAGGACATTGAAAAGCTTGAAGATGCAATCAAGGATTTAAATGATATTCTTGACAATCCCAAAAGGATAAAGCAAATAATCATATTTGAACTGAAAGAGGTCATCAAGAAGTATTCGATGCCGAGAAAAACGGAGATTATTTATTCATCTGAAATTGACGATACTCCGCTTGAAGAAGAAGTTCCGGATTATCCCGTCAATATTTTCTTTACCCGTCAGGGATATTTCAAAAAAATCACTCCTCTTTCTCTCAGAATGAGCGGAGCAAATAAGCTGAAAGACGGAGACGAAATAGCTCAGACCTTTGAAACAACAAACGCAAAAGAGCTTTTGTTCTTCACCAATAAATGCCAAGTCTATAAAACATCTGCTGCCGCATTTGATGACACAAAGGCAAGCGTTCTCGGAGATTATATCCCCGCAAAACTTGAAATGGAAGACGGGGAGTTCCCGATTTATCTTGCCGTAACAGGGGATTACAGCGGATATATGATGTTTTTCTTTGAAAACGGCAAAGCGGCTAAGATAGATATGAAAGCTTATCAGACCGTCACAAAGCGAAAGAAGCTTATCAAAGCATTTTCGGATAAATCGCCGGTTGCCTGCGTTATGCAGCTTTCAGAAGATAAAGAGCTTGTTGTTTCTTCAAGCGCCGGCAGACATTTGCTGATTAATACTGCGGTTATTCTTCCGAAAACCACAAAAGACACAATCGGAGTCGGAGTTATGACGCTCAAAAAAGGTCACAGACTTATGGGCGCAAGGGAATACCGAGAAGGCGAATTTTCAAAGCCGCACAGATACAGAGCAAAGAATCTGCCTGCAGCAGGTGCGCTGTTAAGCTCCGACGATGAGGCAGAGCAAATAACGTTTTAAAAAAAACCGTTCAAAGCGGGTTGCCCGACTTTGAACGGCGGCAAATAAAATTAAGATTATATTGCGTTTGAAGCGTATTCATTTCCGCAATCGTTAAACCGTTTGCGGCTTATTGTTCAGCCCCTGCGCATCAATCCTGAATATTATCCGCCCGCAGGGGAAAATACGCAAACGCAAGTCATTCATTTCCTCTGCAAAAATAGCTTTACCGCTCTTTTGCGGTAAATTCAAAGCATATTTTGCTAAAATATATAAAAAAACTATTGCAATTGTTTTTAAAATGTGATAGAATCCATTAGTAAAATAATTTTTTGGAGGTTTATACCCATGGCATGGTATGAAATCGTTTTAGGCATTGTCCTTATTCTTACATCTCTTCTTATTATCGCCGTTGTTCTCATGCAGGAGAGCCGTGCTCAAGGCCTTTCAGGCGCAATCGCAGGCGGAGCTGACACCTTCCTTGGCAAGAGCAAAGGCAGAACAATCGATCAGAAACTTGCAAAGATCACAAAGATTTGTGCAATCATTTTCTTTGTTCTTTCTCTTGTTTCAACTCTCGTTGTTCTTTTCATCAAATAATCAAGTTTGATTTTCAAGAGCTGTTCTTTTAAAGGAACGGCTCTTTTTCCTTTTTAAGCTCCGCTTTCCGAAAACCTTTTTCTCAGCCTTTCAATTGCTTTTTTCTCAATTCTGCTGACATAGGAGCGTGAAATGTTTAGCTTCTTTGCGATTTGCTTTTGCGTCAGAGGTTCTGAATTATACAAACCGTAACGCATGATAATTATTGTTTTTTCTCTCTCATCGCTCAGCTCCTCAACAAATCGGTAAAGCTTTGACGAAGTTATTTTATCGTCAATATCGTCAGCTATCGTATCTTCAACGCTTATTATATCCATCAGCGTCAAAGGATTGCCTTCGCCGTCGGAATCGATCGGCTCATTGATTGAAATATCCTGTGAGCACTTTTTCTGACTTCTGAAATACATAAGGATTTCATTTTCGATACATTTTGAAGCATAGGTAGCAAGCTTGATTCCCTTGCTTTCATCAAATGTATTGACTGCTTTAATCAGCCCTATGGTACCGATTGATATAAGATCGTCCTGTTCGCCTGAGCCTGAATAATACTTTTTAACAATGTGAGCGACAAGCCTGAGATTATGTTCAATAATAACATTTTTAGCCTCAGTGTCTCCGGCTTTATAACGCTTCAGATACTCTTTTTCCTCTTTTGACGAAAGGGCAGGAGGAAAAGAACCTCCGTTTTTTAAATGAAGGGCAAAAAACAAAAAACCTTTTGATATTATTTCCGTTATCAGATTCAGCATAGCAACCCTCCGTTCATTCAAAATTATATTAAAAGATTGGTATATAAATGCTGAAATAACCGAAAAATAACGAATTAATGACAATATTAAACTTGCATATTATATTAAAAAGTTATATAATAATATAAAATATAACAATAGGGGTGCGGAATATGTCAAAAATCAAGCTTGGTGCTCAGCTTTATACTCTGCGTGATTACATAAAAAACTATGAGGACTGTGAACAGACCTTTAAATATCTTAACGATATCGGAATTAATGTTATTCAGATTTCCGGAATAGGACCGATTCCTGCAGAAAAGGTTGCTTATCTCGCCGAAAAATATAATATGGATGTATGCGTTACCCACACCTCTTTTGACCGTATGCAGAGCGATCTTGATACGGTTATGAAAGAACATAAAATGCTCGGATGCGACACACTCGGCATCGGCTCAATGCCCGATGAATACAGAGACAGCGCAGAGGGCATTGCCGAATTTATAAAGATAACAAGTGAAATCGGCAAAAGAATGCATGAAAACGGTTTACAGTTTGCTTATCATAATCACTCCTTTGAATTTGCAAAGCTCCCGAACGGCAGACGCATTTTTGATATGCTTATTGAAGACACAAAACCTGAAGAATTCGGATTCATTGCCGATACATATTGGTTCCAATACGGCGGAGTTAATCCGTGCGATTATATCGAGAAAATTGCGGGCAGAATGAAAGTGTGCCACTTTAAGGATTACCGAATCGTTAACAACACTCCGACCTTTGCCGAAATCGGAACGGGCAATCTTAATCTTGACGCAATCTACAGAAAGTGCTTGGAAACAGGCGTTAAATATATTGTTATCGAGCAGGATACCTGCGACATCGACCCGAGAGAATCCATGGCAATAAGCTATAAAAATCTTGTTGAAATAGCAAAAAGGAATGAAAAATAAATGAAGCTTTCACCTTTGACTCTTACGGTTCTGACCGATATTCATTATTACTCAAAAAAAAGCGGAACATCGGGAAAAGCATATGATATTGCCAATTCCAAAAGCCAGAAGCTTCTTGCTGAAAGCGGCGAGGTTTTGCAGGCGGCGTTTGATCAGATTGCGGCCGATAAAAGAAGCGATATAGTTCTGATTTGCGGCGACATCACAAACAACGGCGAGCTTTATGCACATGAAGAAATAATTAAAATGCTCCGTTCTCTCAAAGAGAAAGGTAAAAAGGTTTATCTCATTACCGCAACCCATGATTTCAGAGACAGCGGCGATACAGACGCATACGACGGTGATAATTTCGTCAAAACTCCTGCTGCACTTCGGGATATGCTTTTTGACATGTATAAAGAGTTTGGGCCCGACGATGCAATTGCCGTTCACCGTGAAAGCATGTCATATGTTGTTCAGCTTTGCGACGGATACAGGCTTTTCGCACTCAATGACGACAGAAATCTCAGTGGCAAAAGCGGTTTCTCCGATGAATGCTTTAAGTGGATATCCGACCGTGCCGAAGAAGCCAAAAGAGACGGTCAGTTTATCATTGCAATGACGCATCATCCGTTAATTGCTCCGTCACCGATTTACGAAATAATCGGCAAAGGCGATATGCTCGGAGACTATGAAACCCGAATCCGTCAGCTTGCCGATTTGGGAATACAGTTTATATTAACCGGTCATACGCATATTCACAACATTTCTGCTTATCAAAGCGAGCAGGGGAATGTGCT
>CAYXVM010000038.1:0-11719 GCA_964468465.1 uncultured Clostridium sp. | reverse complement strand
GCGGCTGCGAACAACGCCGTATTTCAGTTCTTCGTTGTAGGTGTTGGTCTCCGACTGATGGGTGACTTTTTTGGTTACCTTTTCGGTGGTCGGAGCAGCGGTTGTTTTCTGAACCTTTGTTGTTGTAACGGTTTTTTTGGTGGTTGTTACCTTTTTGACCGTTGTTGCAACAGCTTTGGTTGTTGAAACGAGCGTTGTCAGCGGAGCGGCAGTTGTTGCTGCGGCGGTGGTGGTGGTAGTGGTTGTGGTTGTTGCCGCCGTGGTTGAAGCCGTAGTTGCAGCTGTGGTGGATTGAGTTAAATCAATGTCTGAATTCGGCTTGCAGGAGGAGAGACATGCGGCAAGCATCGCAGCAAGAACTGCAGAGATAATAGCTTTTTTCATTCTGAGCATCCAATCAATAGAAATTTTTTATTCAACGGCATTTAAGCTGATAATTGCGGCAAATTTTTCGCCCTTAACGGATATATCGAGCGTGCCGCCCTGAAGCTCCGTAAGACTTTTTGCAATTGAAAGACCGAGACCGTTGCCCTCGGTGTGTCTCGAGCCGTCGCCTCTGACAAAGCGTTCAAGAAGTTCGTCGCCTTCAACGGTCAGAGTCGTGCCCGAGATGTTGACAATGTGGATATGAGCCTTGCCACCGCTTTTTTCAACGGATATTTCAACATCCGTGCTTCTTGCGGCGTATTTGCAGGCGTTGTTAAGCAGATTTGAGAAAATTCTCCAGAGCCATTCGCCGTCGCCCATGACGAAGACCTCTTCCTCAGGCAAAATAACTCTCGGGATAAGATCGCTCTGTTCAAACCTGAGAGCGAATTCCTCAATAGTCTGCTCAATGATTATGTTAAGACTTGTTTTTTCAAGGTTTATGTCAATGTTGCCCGATGTAATCTGCGAAACCTCGATAAGATTCTTTGCAAGAACCGCCAGCTTGTCCGTGTTCTTGGCAACAATTTCAAGATATTCACGGCGCTTTTCTTCGCTGAGATTTTCATCCTGAAGAAAATCAACATAGCTCTTTATCGAGGTCAGCGGAGTTTTGATATCGTGGGAAACATTGGTGATAAGCTCGTTTCTGAGCTTCTCGCTTTTAAGCTCCTGCTCCATAGCCTTGTTGATTTCTTTTCTGATCTGGTCAAGGTTTCTGCCGTGCGCCCTGATGGCGGAGATTGAAAGCTTGTCTGCAATCTCGTCTCCGAGAATGCCTTCGGCAAGGCGTTCACCCTCCTCTTTAACATAGTGAAGATTAATTGCTATCATGGCAAAGATGGGGATTATAACAAGCCTTGTCATTGCCCAGATGATGAGGAACAGTTTGAATATTCTCATCGGATTCGGGTTCTGAGTGAGAATTCCGAGATAAGAGAAAACAAAAAGAACAGCTGCTTCAAAAAGCACAAATGCCGTTATGAAGATAATAAGCTTTTTGAAAACCGAAAGCTCGCCGAAAGCCCGTCTGAGCTTTCTGGGAGTTTTGCGTTTGAGTTTGCGGAAAGCTCTGTAAATCAATGTGTTCTTATAGAATTTTCCCATTTTGACCCTGACGGAAAGCGTTGTCAGATAAGTCATGAGAATCAGAACGAACGCAACGCAGGTTATCATGATGACAACATTGTTAAGAACCATGCCGGTATCTGCCGCCGAGGTCAGACCCATGACCATCCACGCCACGCAGAAGAAAACGAGCAGGAACAGCGTGCAGACATCAAGCGGAATTTTATCAACGAAACCGGGAATAATTTCGCCGCTTTCCTCATCTCTCGTGCCTGCGTTGATGGTTACAATCGACAGCAGAATGACGATTATCAATATCGCCGCAAGCAAAACGAAGAATATGAAATACCGCAGGGAGTTTGCAATCTTTATCCATTGAAAAGCGTTGGTATATTTATCGTTGGCGGTTTGTATATCCTCGGGAATAATGAGATAATTAATCTTCAGAGGCTCTATTTCTCCGCTTTCGTTAATGGTGTAAAAATCCGAAGTGCCGCCGTACTGAGCGGAAGCTTTGACCTTTTCAAAAGACAGAGTGCTCCCTTCGGTGCTGTCAAAGCAAACGGTTCCGTCAGGCTCGGTTATGGTAAAAATGAAATTTGTCAGGTCAGGTGAAAAGCTTTTTTCATAGTATTCAAGACGGTATTGGTCTGCTTTTTCATTCAGGCAGGAAAAATAATCCTTCGCCTGCTCGCAGTCGTCAAGTGAATAGAGCTGAACGGCAACGGTTTTTGCGGTTTTGCCGCCGTCGCCGCTTTCATAAAAATTGTATTCAAACAAATATGAAGCGCCGAGAATACAGCCTACGGCTACGATTGACATGCAGATGAGAATGATTATTGAAGCCGTGCGGTCGTTCTCAGACCTTAACTGACCTGTTTTCATTCCGGATCACTCCTTGAGATAGGTTCGGGACTGCGTTTTTTCTCCATTTTGTAGCCGTGACCCCATGAAACCTTGAGATAATCGGGGTTTGCGGGGTCAATTTCGATTTTTTCTCTCAGGTGGCGGATATGAACGGTAACGGTGTTCTCAGAGCCGAGCGGGTCATCGTTCCAAACCTTGCGGTATATTTCTTTGGGAGAAAATACCTTATCAAGATTTTCCATGAAGAATTTGAGAAGCATAAGCTCGGTCGGTGTGAGATTGATGGGTTCGCCGTCACGCAAAACGGTTTTCGTGCTGTCGTCAAGCTCAAGACCGCCGTTTCTTAAAATATTTGATTTTGAAGCGGAGTCGTCCGAACCGCCGAAGCGGACATAGCGGCGAATCTGCGATTTGACTCTCGCAATGACCTCAATGGGGTTAAAGGGCTTGGTGATGTAGTCGTCTGCGCCTGCGTTAAGGCCGAGAACCTTGTCGGAATCCTGGCTTTTTGCCGTGAGAAGAATAACGGGAATGTTGTTATTCTGTTCTCTGAGCTTCGCAAGAGCGTGAATTCCGTCCATAACGGGCATCATAACATCCATGAGCAGAAGATGGATATCGTTCTTTTCAATCATTTCAAGAGCCTGCAAGCCGTTTTCCGCTTCAAATATTTTGTAATCCTCCATGGAAAGATATATTTTGAGTGCAGAGCGGATATCCGCTTCGTCGTCGCAGATTAAAATGTTATACATAATTTTCCCTCTCTATACAAGATTTTTTTACCACTTTTTATAGGGGCATTTTTGTTTCAGAAAAGCCGCTCTGAATTCGGGGTAGCAGCCGCATTTCCGGCACACTCCACCCGAAAGATAATCGCATTCGGAGCATACGGAAAGTCTTGATTTATATTTTTCTTCGCCGCATTTTTCTTTTGCGGGGATTTTTTCGATATGCTCCCGAATGCTTTTCAGAGTGTCCTCTTTTCCGCTTTCAAGAAGAAAGCATCTTTTGCAAAAATTCTCCTGCATTATTTAACGGTGAATTTAACAACGCAGCAGGGCGGGAGTTTGGCTGTGAAGCCGTCTTTTGAAACGGTGAAATCCTTGAATTCAGCGGATTTAACGGTTTCTTTTTCGCTGAAGGAATTATAATCCTCGGGCTTGCCGCAGAGAATTTCAGCCTTGATTTCGCTGACCTCAAAGTCGGCTATCTGGCATTTGATTTCTGCGCCTGCGTCTGCCGAAGTGTTGGCGATGGTTGAATAAATCGTTCCGTTTTCGTCAACCGATGCGCTTTCAATGAGCTGCGGCAGCTCGTTGCCGTCATATTTATCCTTTTCGGTGGTTATGTAAGAACCGAGCAGAGTGTTGTTCTGATGATCCTTATACATTTTGAACACATAATATGTCGGGGTGAGAAGCATATCCTCGCCGTCAGTCAGGGCAACCGACTGCAAAACATTGATTGTCTGAGCAATGTTCGCCATTCTGATTCGGTCGGAATGCTTGTTGAAAATATTGAGCGTGAGAGCGGCAACAACAGCGTCACGCATTGTATTCTGCTGATAAAGGAAGCCCGGATTCGTGCCCGGCTCAACATCGTGCCAGGTTCCCCACTCGTCAACAATGAGGTCAACTCTGTGGTCGGGGTCGTATCTGTTCATGATTTCAAGGTGGCGGGAAATAATTCTGTCGATTTTATATGCCTTGCTGAGGGTTGTGTAATATTCCTCACGGGTGAATTCGGTTGCGCTGCCTTTCTTGCTCCAATTTCCGGTAACCGTGTAGTAGTGGAGGGCAAGGCCGTTCATGTTCCAATGAGCCCTTTTCATAACCTCCTCGGTCCAGCGGTAATCCTCGCTGTTCGGGCCGCAGGCAACCTTATAAATCCAATTGTTTTTTGAATCATAGTTGCGGACATAGGTTGCATATCTTTTAAAAGTGTCGGCGTAATATTCGGGGCTCATGTTGCCGCCGCAACCCCAGTTTTCATTGCCGACGCCGAAATATTTCAGTCTCCACGGTTCCTCTCTGCCGTTTTGCTTTCTCAGCTCGCTCATGGGTGAAAGACCGCCGAAGGTCATGTATTCAACCCATTCGCTCATTTCCTGAACGGTTCCGCTGCCGACATTGCCCGCAATGTAGCTGTCGCAGCCGAGCTGTGAGCAAAGCTCCATGAATTCGTGAGTGCCGAAGCTGTTATCCTCAACAACTCCGCCCCAATGGGTGTTGATCATCTTTTTGCGGTTTTCCTTGGGGCCGATGCCGTCTTTCCAATGGTATTCGTCCGCAAAGCAGCCGCCCGGCCAGCGGAGAACGGGAATACCCATTTCTTTGAGCGCATTGACAACATCACAGCGCATTCCGTTGACATTCGGAATCGGGGAATCCTCGCCGACGAACAGACCCTCATAAATGCATCTGCCGAGATGCTCTGAAAAATGGCCGTAAATATCCTTGCTTATGTGCGAAATTTTCTGATTGGGGTTGATAAGATATTTCTCCATGTGTTTTCACCTCGAATTAAATGTTCGTGACATAATCAAGCTTATTATAACAGCTATTTAATCACAAATAAATACTTTTTCGATTTTTTTTGAATAAAATTTTGCATTTTTTTAACACTTTTATGTATTAATAATTTTTTTACCGTATTGTTACTCTTTTGTAATTGCCCAATCAGGATATTTATGGTATAGTAGACATAAGGAAGCGTTCAATCACAAAACGAGGGGAGACGGCTGTTATGAAAAATATTGATTTTAATAAGGGAAAAAGCAACATAACGGGGCTTATTGCAGTTGTCTGCATTGTTCTGACTGCTGCTGCGGTTGCCGCAGGAACGCTTGCTTTCAAGCATTTTTCGGGAAAATACAAGGAAAATCAGACCGAGAAGGGCTATTCATTTTCGTCCGAAGGCTTTGAAAGCGTGTCTCAGGTTAAATGTCTCAACGAGAAATTTGCGGTTTTCACCGATTCCGCAAGCGGAAAGCAGGGGCTTATGACCCTTGACGGAAAAGTTACCGAAAAAGCGGAGCATAACAGCTTTTCGGTTTGCAGCGATGTCTGGAGAAATTACCGCTACATCTGCGAAAGCCCCCGTTCGGAATATCTTCTGCTTGTTGACCCCGGGAGCGGAACGGTCACATCAAGGCAGTATCACGGCTTAACAGAGCCGGAGCTTATCCCCTGCTGGAGCGAGGTTGGCAAGCACCTTGCATGGACTGACGAAAAGGGTTATGCGGGCGAGGTCAAGGCGAGCGAGCTTGCGCTTGAACCGGGCTTATATCCCGTTGCAACTTCGCTGACCGACGGCGCAAAATACGGCTATATCAATCAGAATCTTCAATTGGATATTGCTCTGCTTTATGAAAACGCCATGGATTTTTCGGACGGAATTGCGGCGGTTAAATCCGGCGGAAAATGGGGATATATTAATTCAAACGGAGTTATCACCGTTCCGTTTGAGCTTGACTCATGCTCAGCCGCCGATGCTATGGGAAAAGACTGCGCTTTCAGCTTCAGAAACGGGCTTGCTCCCGTCTGCAAAGACGGAAAATTCGGAATTATAAATGAAAAAGGCGAAAGCGTTGTCGATTTTTCATTTGATATTATTCTTCAGGGCAATAACGGAGTATACATAGCTTCAAAAGGCGGAGCATGGGGGCTGATAACCGTTGACAAGCAGTTTGTTGCCGCCGAAACGACAGCTCAGACTCCCCATGCACCCGATTACAGCGGAACGCCCGCAATCGAAAGAGGCGTTTATATGGTCAAAACCTCGGGCAGCGTGCTGAATCTGAGGTCTGCCGCAGACCCGAATTCCTCGGTTGTTGCAAAAATCCCGAACGGAACGGAGCTGACGGTCAGCAAGGCGGTTACGGGCTGGGCTTATGTCAAATACAATTCGGTTTCGGGCTGGGTAAGCTCCGATTATCTTGTTAAAGTCACGACAACGCAGACCGAAACCTCAATCGCATCAATCACGGCGGTTTCGCAATAATTTTCAATAAAATGGAAATAATCTCAAAAAAACAGTTGACGAACCCGAAAATATAGGATATACTGTTTACAGTATGGTGTTAGTGCCATATATCTGCATTTGTGAGCAACAATGCCAGAGCCATCCGATAAAAGACGGAGAACGGTGTGTCTGTTCTCCGTCTTTTATCAGTTTTATGAGGTTTTTGATGAAGAAAAAAAGAATTTTGATTTTTGCCGTTGTTGCCGTCATTATCGCCGCTTCTGCGAGCTTTCTGCATTGGAGCAACAACAGCCTGACAGTCGGCAGCTTCACGGTTTCGCCGAGCGGTCTGCCTGCAGAGTTTGACGGCTTCCGCATTGTTCAGATATCCGACCTGCATAACAAGGATTTCGGTTCCGGGCTGAGCGACAGAATCACCGCTCTTTCGCCCGATATTATTGTTATCACGGGCGATATTATCGACTGCCACCGAACGGATACAGGGAAAGCGCTCGGTTTTCTCGGCGATATTGCTTCTGTTGCGCCGATTTATTATGTTCCGGGCAACCATGAACAGCGACTCGGCGAAGTTTATGAAAGCTTTCTTCAAAAAGCGGAAAAGCTCGGAGTTATCCCCGCCGCAGGCAAAACCGCCGTTATTGAACGGAACGGCGCTGAAATTTGCCTTGCGGGAATAGAGGATTTACACTTTTTCGGCAGTTCGGTAATGGATGAGAATAAAATACGGTTTGCCGCTGAGCTTGAACGCCTGAAAACGGAAACCCGTGGCAAAACAAGCATTCTGCTCTCCCACCGACCAGAGCTTTTGGATTTGTATGTGAAAAACGGCTTTGATGTTGTTTTTGCGGGTCACGCCCACGGAGGGCAGATAAGACTGCCTTTGATTGGCGGAATTTTTGCCCCTGCTCAGGGAATTTTTCCCGATTACACATCGGGAGTTTATGAAAACGGCGAAACATCAATGATAGTTTCAAGAGGGCTGGGCAACAGCGTTTTTCCGTTCAGAATATTCAATGGACCCGAAATAGTTTTATGTGAGCTTCAAGCTGAGTGAAAGAGAGGAAAGAGAAAAAAGATGAAAATAATAAAAAGACTTGCCGCAATTGCGGTTGCGCTTGCTTTAATCTGCTGCGTTGCGGTTTTCGGAATTGATTTTTATGTCAAACAAAAGGCGAAGCCCTATATTCTCACGCCCGAAAATGCGGACGGCGGTTATGACTGCATTCTCGTTTTAGGGTGCAGGGTGAACGGCGAAACGCCGAGCCATATGCTTGAGGACAGGCTCTTGCAGGGCATTGAGCTTTATAATAACGGCTCAAGCGAAAAGCTGATTATGAGCGGTGACCACGGAAAAACGGACTATGACGAAGTTAACGCAATGAAGAATTTCGCCGTTGACAGGGGTGTTCCCTCGGATGCGGTTTTCATGGATCATGCGGGCTTTTCGACCTACGAGAGCATGTACAGGGCAAGGGATATTTTTCAAGCGAAAAAAATTCTGATTGTTACTCAGAAATATCATCTTTACAGGGCGATTTATGACGCAAGGGCGCTCGGGCTTGACGCATACGGTGTTGCATCCGACCCCCGAAGCTATGCAGGGCAGAGCTACAGAAATCTGCGGGAAATTCTTGCAAGAAACAAGGATTTTGTGTTTTCAATAGTCAAACCCGAGCCGACATATCTCGGCGAACCAATCCCCGTTCAGGGAAGCGGCGATCTGACAAACGATAAATGAAAAAAGCTTGTATCGGTTTTTTCAGCCGATACAAGCTTTAAAAATATAATTTTGTAGGGAACTTTTTGACCCCAAAATGTTGCAAAAAGTTCCCCATTTTGCAACATTTATTCAATCAGGAAATAATCAAAAAATATAATCGGTTATGCAGTCGTACCAATGAACATAGATTTCGCCGTTGACGGTCAGGCGTTCGTTATCGGGAAGCATTTCAGTCCATTTCTTCTGATACCGCTCAAAAGCCCAATCATTGCGGTTGAATCTGCGCCAAAGCACGGTTCTTCCGTTTTTGTCAAGATACTGTTCCGAAACAACATTGTCCTCAAAGCAGTTCAAATCCATAACGCAGACCGTGTCATATTCTTTTCCGTTAATCGAAACGGTATATCTGCCGATGATATCAACTGCTTCGGGCTTGACCTTGCCCGTTACGGTGTTTCCGCTTCGGATAATGGTATTCTTCTGCGAAATATTAGTCGGGTGACCGCAGTTATCCTCGCCGTATCCCCAATTTTTCGTGAATTCGTCGTCGTCAACAAAGGTGTGAACCATGCGGACTCCGTTTTCAACATGAGTTTCCGCAAGAAAACGGCTGTGAGTGTCGGTGAGCTGAGCGATAAAACTGCGTTTGTATTCTTTGACCGTTTTGGTTCGGTAATAATCGTCCATGTCGTGCTCAACCGCCGATATTTCAACGCCCCTGATTCCGTAAATTTCGGCTTCGCCGACAACCTCCGTTTCTATCAGACCGTGCATTTCTCTTGAGGGCATATAATATAATCCGAAAGTTGTTTTTTCGTTCAGCCTCGGAATAATTGCCCATGAAACCAGTTCTTCGCATTTAACGGAAAACGGCGGTTTATCCGATTTTGTTATTTTATATTCAGGCAGTAAATCGGGTAATTTTTTCATGTTATAATCTCCTTTTGATATGGTTTGACAGGGATATATTTCTTTGAATTTCTGCTTGGCATTATGCAGACGGCTTTTGACCGTTCCGAGCGGCAGGTTCAGAATTTTTGAAATTTCCTTTTGAGTTAAGTCCCTGAAGAAATAAAGATACAGAATCTGTCGGTCTTTTTCGCCCAATGATTCAACGGTTTCACGAACGGCGATTCTTTCGGAATCATCTTCGCTTTTGAGCAAATCCGTTTCCGACAGGGCGTCGAACGAAATCTCGTCAACCTTGACCTTTTCCCGAAAATAATCGTTGCATTTGTTGCTTGCAATGCGGATAAGCCAAGCCTTAAACAGAGTTTTATCCCTTAATAATCCGAATTTTTCGGATGCGGCGATGCAGGCTTCCTGAATAATATCCTGAGCGTCATGCCGATTGCCGATTTTATAATTCACAAAGCGTTCCAATGACACCATGTTTTCTTTCAGCAAAGCTTCAAATTCACTCATCTGACCACCTCCGAAACGGTATTCTGAAATCGACTTCAACTATATAGACGGAAAAAACATATCAAAAGGTTCAATTTTTTAGGATAATTTTATAAATAAGTTTAGCAAAAAACAGATTACAGGTCAATTGATAACCTATAATCTGCTTTTGTTGAAAAAATCACATACTTTTTTTCAAAATATCAATTATTTCTTCTTTTGACAGTAATTTATATCCGCCGTTCATATTAATTGTGCCGTTTGCAATCCCTTCGAGCATATCCTCGGTAACGCCAAGCTCACCGAGATTCATAACAAGCCCAAGCTCACGCATCCAAGCCTCCATGGCGCAAAGTCCTTCGGAAGCGACTTGCTCATCGGTTTTTCCGTTTGTATCAACATTCCAGACATTTTTTGCGAAACGCACAAACTTTGCAAGCCCGAATGGGCAGATATGGCGGTAATAAGCCATTGAAACCGCAGACAGCGTCATTCCGTGAGTTGCATCTGTGTAAGCACCGACGGATTGACCTATCATATGCACCATCCAGTCGGTTGATTTTCCCTTGGCAATCAAGGTGTTGAGCGCCCATGTCGCCGTCCACATTATGTTGCTGCGTGCTTCATAATCTTCGGGGTTTCGGATAGCTGTACGGCTTGAATGAATCAGCGATTTCATCAGCCCCTCCGCAATGTAATCGGAGGTATTGTCATCCTCACCCGAAAAATACTGTTCCGTGATGTGATTGAAAATATCATAAATGCCCGCTGTCATTTGATATTTCGGCAGAGTATAGGTGAAAACAGGGTTGAGAACGGCAAATTTCGGGAAAACATTTTCGCCGAAAACATGACCGATTTTCAGCTTTTGCTCGTGGTTTGTTATAACTGCTCCTCCGTTCATTTCGGAGCCCGTTCCGACCATTGTCAGAACACAGCCGACGGGGATGATTTTGTTATCCGCATCCTCCATGCGCAGATAATATTTTTCCCACGGGTCATCTTCGCAGAAAGCTGAAACCGAAACAGCTTTAGCGTAATCGCAAACTGAACCGCCGCCGACGGCAAGAATTAAATCAACATTATTCTCTTTGGCAATTTTGCAGCCCTCGAGGAGCTTTTCAACAGTAGGGTTCGGCATAACGCCGCCGTCCTCAATAATATTTTTACCGCTTGCTTTCAGAATTGAGATGACCTTATCGTAAATGCCGTTCTTTTTAATAGAACCGCCGCCGTAGCAGAGCATAATGTTTTTGCCGTATTCGGCAAGCTCATTTCCGAGAAAATTCAGAGCTTCTTCGCCGAAAAAGAGCTTTGTCGGGTTGCTGTAAATGAAATTTCCTAACATAAAAATGTCCTCCTGTATATTTATATTATTGTATTCGGAATTAAACCGTGATTCGGCCGTTGCAGAGATTGCTGTTATGACCTTATTTTAAAATTTTTCATATTATACATTTTTTCCTGTTTCATATGCGGTTTTCAATGCGGAATGGTCTTTGATTTCGCCTGCTTTAGTCACGCCCCCTGCAAATACCTTGCCTGCAATACGGGCTTTCGGAAAGCACTCAACCCATCCTTCAAGACCGCTGACGGCACGGGAGTCAACATTTTCTTCATCCTCAGCCGCTGATGAAAGCAAATAAATCTCACGGAATGAATAGTCTTTTGGGAAAAGAGGATTTGCACGGTCAAGCATGGTTTTCATCTGTCCCGACATTTCGTAATAATAAATCGGAGTGGCAAAAACAAGCACATCTGCGGTAAGCATTTTTTCGGTTATATTTTCAGCGTCATCGTGAATTACGCAGTTTCCCGTCTTTTGACACGCAAGACAACCTTTGCAGAATCCGATTGTTTTGTCACTCAGATTAATTTTTTCAATGGTATTTCCCGCCTCCTTTGCACCTTGCAAAAAGGCATCAGCCAATCCGTCGGAATTGCTGTTTTTCCTCATGCTTGTGCTGATTATCAATACTTTTTTTGACATAATAATTCCTCCGTTGACATATAATCAATTATTTGATATTATTATAAAACATAAACCTAACTTCAGGTCAAGAGCTATTTTTATTTTTTTCAGTTATTAGGAGGAATTTTCAGTGTATACAATCGGTCAGGTTTCGGAAATGTTTGATTTGCCGATTTCAACTTTACGCTATTATGATAAAGAAGGGTTATTTCCGGATATCAAGCGGACATCGGGAATAAGGCAGTTCAGCGAAAAAGAGATTGAAGCGCTGAAGGTAA
>CAYXVM010000037.1:0-11887 GCA_964468465.1 uncultured Clostridium sp. | reverse complement strand
CCTTGCTCAGATTGACGCTCTTGCGGACGAGCTTTGCAAATAATCAATAAATAAAGAGGCATTTTTCATTATGGAAACATTATTCAGCATTTCAATCGCTCTTGCGGCAGGGCTTTTGATGTCCCGTGTTTCAAAGCCGCTCGGTCTGCCCTCGGTAACGGCATATCTTGTTGCGGGCATACTCGTCGGGCCTTACTGCCTCGGCAGAATCGGCGTTAACGGTCTCGGCTTCATCTCCGCCGAAAATGTTAAGGAATTTGAGCTTATCTGCGATGTTGCTCTCGGCTTTATCGCCTTTGCAATCGGCAATGAATTCAGACTTTCTCAGCTCAAAAAGGTCGGCGGAGCGGCAACCTTTATCGGAATCTGGCAGGCGGTTATCGCCACCGCTCTTGTTGACATAACCCTCGTTGCTCTGCATTTCGTTCTCGGCGACAGGCTGCCGATTTCAATGGCAATAACCCTCGGCGCAATCGCCGCCGCCACCGCACCCGCCGCAACGCTCATGGTCGTTCGGCAGTACAAGGCGAAGGGCAAGCTGACCGATCTCCTCCTGCCCATTGTTGCAATCGACGACGCAGTGGGTCTTGTTATCTTTTCGGTTTCGTTCGGCATCGCAAGGGCTCTTGAAAAGGGCGAATTCAGCCTTACCGCAATCATTGTTGAGCCTGTGCTTGAAATCGTCTGCTCCTTGCTTCTCGGGCTTGCAATGGGTCTGCTTTTCTCGCTGTGCGAGAGATTTTTCAGCTCCAACAGCAAGCGCCTGAGCCTTTCGATAACCTTTGTGTTCCTGACCGTTGCGCTCTCAATGGTTGAGTTTGATATCGGCGGAATCCACATCGGATTTTCCGCTCTGCTCGTTTGCATGATGCTCGGCACGGTGTTCTGCAACGTCTGCGATTTCTCTGCCGAAATCATGGACAAGACCGATAAATGGACCGTTCCGCTCTTTGCGCTTTTCTTCGTGCTCAGCGGCGCAGAGCTTGAACTGAATGTATTTTCCAATATCGCAATTGTCGGAATCGGAATTGCCTACATTATTTCCCGCTCTCTGGGCAAATACTTCGGCGCATACGCAGGCGCAAAGCTGATGAAATGCGACGAAAAGACCACCCGCTATCTCGGAATCACCCTGCTCCCCCAGGCAGGTGTTGCGCTTGGCATGTCGGTAACGGTTATGGAGCTTGGCGAGGTCGGCTCGGTTATCAGAAATATTGTTCTGTTCTCCGTTCTCATTTATGAGATTTTCGGACCCGTTCTGACCAAAATCGCTCTCACCAAAGCGGGCAACATTGTTCCGAAACCCAAGGAAAAGGACAGAAAGAACCGCACCGCTCCCGCAAAAATCAGTTGAGCATCAAAACAACCGAATATTCTTAAAGCTAAAGGGCGTGAACCAATATCGGTTCACACCCCTTTTTTCACTCATTTATGATTTCCGCATCTTTAAGCTGCCGGATAAATTCGTCATAATCGCTTTTCAGGGTCGCCTCATTTTCGCCGAAGCATTCGGCAAGAGCGGCTATGATTTCTCCTTCGGTTTTACCCTCGCAAAGAAGCTTGTAAATCATCGCTCCCGATTCCGAAAGCGTAAAAATTCCGTTATATTTCAGAACATTTTTGCCCACGGGGATAAGCATTGTCTCGCCCGCAACCGTGCGGACAACAAAATCTTTATTTACTGTCATTTAGCTCTCTCCTGATTCTTTCAGCTTCCTTGGCAATAAAATCAACCGTATATCTGCTCATTTTGCAAAGATACTCCGGCGGAGCGTCAAAGCTCCCCGTTTCGCATTTGCAAGCCGCCGCACACGCGGGGCAAAGCTGCCTGTATTTGCAGGCGGCGCATTTGAGCGGAGTTTTAATGCGTGAGGTTTCGGCGCTGACCGTCCGCCAGCATTCTGCAAGCCCTTTTTCAACGGCATTACAGCTCTTTTTGGCAAGCATTCCGCAGGGATAAACATTGCCGAGCCTGTCAACCCACAGAGCCGACCTGCCTGCACGGCACCGAACTCCCCTGTCGCCCTCGTCAACGCATTCGTCCTCCGCTTCAAACAGCTCATTCAGGCTGTCTGAGCGGCGGAGAAATTCATCTTCGCCAAGGCTTAACAATGAATATTTAACCCTATAATATGCCGCCTGACGGGCGGAAAGCCTGCATGGATTGAAGCCCGTACTGCCCGAATCCTTTCTGACGGGCGGATACATATAGGTCGTGAGCTTTATGTGAAGCCCGAGAGCTTTGGTCAGCTCATATATTTTTTCAATATCCTCGCAGTTTTCGGGCGTTATGCTGCAATTGATTTTAACATCAATTCCGATATCACGCATTCGCCCGATATTTTCGATAACTTTGTCAAACCGAGGCGCACCGCAAAGGCGGCGGTAGGTCTCGTTATCCGAGCCGTAAAGCGAAACATTGAGCCTTGACGGCGGATTGTTTCTGAAAAGCTCCTCAATTTCTCCGCAGAGCAGAGAACCGTTGGTGTTGATTGAGATTATGAAGCCCATTTTTTTAAGAGCTGTGTAAATCTCGGGAAAATCCTTTCTCAGAAGCGGCTCGCCTCCCGTCAGGAGCAGAAAAATAACTCCCAGCTCCCGTGCCTGATTGCCGAGAGATATCCACTCAGCGGCGCTCAGTTCTCCGCCCGATTTTTCACTGTCGGGCGAATGAATATAGCACATTTTGCAGTTGAAATTACAGCCCGAGGTCAGCTCAAAGGTTGCCGAGGCAGGGATTCCCGCTTTGGCGCATTTGGCGTGGATATATTTTGAAATCATCGGCTCGGACGCCGAAGGTTCAATTTTCAGATTCGCCATAAAGCCTCCTCCAGCGTTTCAACGCTTCTGACATCGGGAGTTGCAAGCAGCCTTAATACCGGAACACTTCCGACCGTTTCAGCCGCAAGAGTCGCCGCCTTTTCGGCGCAGTCGCTCCTGCCCGAATCATATGTCATTTTGCCGAGCAGCTCTCTGAACGCCTGAGGGGCTGAAACCGATTCAACCGAATTTTCCTTTGCCTTGCCGAGCAAAATAACAGCCTTCAGGGGTGCACTTTCATTAAGAGCAATGTCTGACGAACCGCAGAACGCCGAACCGTAAGCGAATATTTTTCCGTTTTCCGCTTTTAAAATAACACGGTCGCCGTTGACGGTCAGCGCGTTTCTGTGCTTGCTCCAGAGCGCCGCCTGAGTGGATTTGCCCGCTTGCTTGTCGCCCGCAAATATTATCGCTTCACCGCCCGCTATGATAAACGAAGCGTGAACGAAAGCGGCCTTCTGCTCGAGCAGTAAATCCGGGATATCCAGTGCGTCCATAAGCATGGAATCCCACAGCCCCTCCGGGTAATCAACAAAAAGGGTTATGCCGTTTTCGTTTCTGACCCGGCAGGCATAGTCTTTATATGCCATATCGGAAGAATCAAAATAGGCGGTGAAAAGATATTCAGAGCCGTTTCTGACAAAAAAGCTTTTTCTGCCCGAGGCGGTCTTAACGCCCTTTTCGGGAAGCTTCGAACAAATAACCTTTATTCTCATATCGGCGTTTTTTTCATCTGTCAGGAACCTGCCGAAATACATGTTATCCTTTATTTCAGCTTCGCTTTCAAGGCAGAGAGCCATTCCGGGGAACAAATATGTTTTATTATACATAGGTTATATACATCACTTTGCTTGAGCTTTCGCTGAAATGGGGCGGAGAAACCTGTTTGAATTTACCGGCAGGAATATCGCCGAGGTTTATTCTGTAGGTTATGCCGCCGAAAAGCCCGTTTGAGTCGGTGGATTTATAGTATACATAAACATTTGATGCGTCTTTATCGGCTGAAATGTTGCGGATTCCAAGAACTCCGTTCCGGACGGAAAGCTCAAACATTTCGCCGTGAAGCGAAGGCTTTTCCGCAAATTCAATGCTTTTTGCCGCACTTACTTCGGAAACGATAATATCGGGTCGGTAGGCTTCGGCATTTTTGGCAAGCACGGTAACCGCACCGCCCGCAGGCAAAGCGGTAAAATCAAAGAGAATATCGCCCGCATCGGTTTTAAGGCAAAGGCTGACATACTGAAACGCCGAGCCGGAGTTATTCCTGACCCTTATCGCGCAGATGTTTTCAACCTCTCTGTCGCTTCCGTCCTCAACAAATCCACCCGAATACGAAAAGATTTTGCTCACGGACAGCTTGCCGACCGTGAACGGGAATTCCGACTGAGCCTCATAGGCGTTTGTGATTTCCGCTTTTGTTTCCGTCTCGGAATCGCTGTCGGAAACTTCAATTTCGGTCAACTCCGCAGTAAAATCCTTTCGGACATTAACGGTTGTGCCTTCGGGAATATATACTTTTTTCTTAGGAGTAAATACGCCTGTTTTGAATAAAACTGCAATAACCGCGGCGATAAGCAAAACAGCGGCGCAGGCTGAAATCAGCACTTTTTTCTTTTTCATAAATACCCTCAAAACAGTTGTGCCGAAAGCCTCGGGTTAACCCATAAAAACTTCCGGCACGATTTTGTTTTTTCCTGCAGAAATCAGGAGCTGAAAACATTGTTATCTTCAACGGGAACATGGTAGCAGATCTGCTCCGCAGGCTCCATGTCGCAGTCGTTGGTCAGAATGGTCATATCTCCCCATTCCTTGACAAATACGGGGCAGACATATTCTGCGCTCCTCGTTGTCATTTCACAACTCGACGCTATATCCGTTGAAACGGCAAGGCTTTGGAAGCTGATTACAGGCTTTGAATAATTTCTGCTCATAATACAACCCTCCACCATTTCATTAACATGTTGAAAATCTCAATTATTCTTGCAATCAGCTTTTTGAAGAAAGCGACTGCGGGATTTTCCTCCTCCGGGCTGACCGTTATTTCTCCCGCTGAGATTGTTTCGCTGATTCTGCCCTTGCTGTCGGTCAGAACAATCTCATAATCTCCCGAGCTGTTCTCGGTGACGGTGAATGAATGCGTCCAGGTCTTTGTGCCGTCCTCATTGACTACGCAGTCGGTAATTTCCACTCCGTCAACCTCGACTTTTACTATATCGGCGGGAGTGTTAACAGTCAGCGTGGCGGTTGCTCCCGACTGAAGGTCGGTTGTTTCCCACTCTGCCGTTACTCCCGAGCTGTCAGCCGTTGTCATAACCGTCTTGACTGCTCTTGCCGCCATTGCATAGGTTGCGCTGTTGACGGTTACATAGTCAGAAGTTTTGGCAACGGAATCCGATTTGCTCGTGAACTTATAGTTTGTGAGCGAAATTACGGCGTCGGAGTCGTTGATTACCACTATTGAGCCGTTTGCAGAATATTCATCCGTGGTGGTATCATGAGTGAGCAGAGATGAAATATCATAATATTTCTCGGCGGCTCCCGAAACGGTGACGCTCTTTGAATCTCCGTTTGTGTTGAGAATTCTGACAGTTGCTTCGGCATTGCCCGACGCTCCCTCCTTGGCAACCTTCATGCCAATCTGGAAAGATGCCGCCGACACCGTGGGAATAAAGGCTATAGCCTGATTCTCATAGAGATAAAGCTCATTGTTGGGGCCTGATTTGCTGAATTTTTCCATTGAATCGGCATAGCTGCCGTTGTTGAGAACCGAAATGCCGTCGATAAACATTGTTCCCGCAACGGAATTGCCGTTGATTGTGGCTGAACCGAAGTTATTTGCGGAAATAACGGTATCTCTGATTTCAACGAACTCGGCGTTGTTTTCACGGTCGGCATTATACGCCTTTTCTATCACTCCGCTGACGGTTTCGCCCGCAGGGTCATAGATTCTTACGCCGTCAATATAAATTCTGTAGCTGCTATCGCCCGTTTTGTCGAATACCTTTGCATACTTGGGAGTTACGGTTACCCTGTATGTGCCGTAGCTGAGAGTTGAGCTTCCTACGGGAACGCTGACAACGGGAATCTGATAAAGCCCCGTTTCCGTTCCGTTCGAGGTGAGCCAACCGTATGCAAGGGCGGCGTTATCCTTTTGCTTTGTTGAATAAACCTTGCCGTTAACCACAACAACGGTTTCGTCCTCGTCAATTTCAACGGTTGTGCCCGACTTATAAGCGCTCTCATAAAGAGGAGCGTTATCTACGGTTGAGCCGTCAACAACGCTTGTTGCGCTGAGGGTTGCCGTGGGCTCGGAAGCCGAAGCGTCGAGATAAAGCTGACCGTAGGAATAGCCGTAATATGTGTTAATGATATATGTTTTGTTAAAGTCTGTGCCGTTAATTCCCTCAACCTTAACAAGAACTGCGCCGGTTTTGTTGCTCGTTACGCTGAAAAGGTCAAAGCCCGTGCCGCAGAAAGTGAAGCTTGCTGTCGGCTCGTTGCCGATTGAACCTGCGTCAAGAGTTGTGAAGCGGGCTCTGTCGAGAGAATATGTAACCGAACTGTCGTTATATGCGGGATCATAGCCGTAAACATTGTCGGCATCGAAGCCGTCAACGGCGTTTGCGCCCGGTCTGTCCTCAGCCTGATAAGCCGTTTTTCCGCTGCCTGCGGTTTCCCAGACATAGCCGTTTCCGTCGGTAAAGTCAATGAAGCTTTCTTCATAGAAAATATTTGCGGCGGGGATAACGGTAATCTTGCTGTAATAATAGAATCCGTCAACAGCGGCTTCGTAATAGAACACTTCTTCGGCAGACATCTGCATATCCGTTGGTGTATATATTACTGTGGTGCCGTCGGCAGGGTCTATGCTTGCCGTGCCGTGAGCAAGAGTTATGCTCGTTTCAGCGGAATCAAACTGTGAAGCTTCATATGCCCGGCTATTGAGCGTTCCGCCGAACGACGCCGAAATTGCGTTAATCGACGTGTCGGTCAGAATAATCTTATCGTTTGCAATGGGATGAATCTTTACCGGCAAACCGTAGTCGATAACGACCGTGTCGGGCGAAAGACCCTCAGTTGTGTAAACGCCGAAAGCAAAGTGAGTGTTATAATAGTCGCTGACGTTCGCAACGGTTCCGTTCTGATTGAATCTGTAGCCGCTTTCATAATAATAGGTTGTTACGGCACTTGCTTCATCGGTTATTGTTACCGAATTTGTGCCGGTTGTGCCGCTTGAAATCACAACCTGCGCAGAAGCGTTGGGATTAAACAGCGTATAATTATCAGGCACATCGGCAAGCGGATAAAGCGTGTAGCTTTCATTGTATTCCGTGGTGTTCAGCCTGATAAGATAGCTGAGCCTGTCGCCGACGATAATGCGGTTTTCAAAAGGAATGACAGTTCCCGCTCTGTTGACGGGCTGACCGTTCTGGTTAACAAGATAGAACTCATAGTTAACAACTGCGCCCTGCCAGGGAAGAACGGGCGAAACCGTTTCCTTATAAGCCTCATTGCCGAGATAGTTTATATAATAAAGGATAGCGCTCTTATTCGTGGGATATGCGCCGGGGTCTCTCGTGCCCTCCATTGTTCCCGTCAGATAAACATAATAGGAAAGGGAGAACTCTTTTTCGGCGATAATACCTATCTTCCAATAGAAAGTCTCGGGAGCAAGCGAATAATTCGCCGTGCCGTCGCCGTCGGGGTCAATCATAACCGCCGACGAGGTTGTGTTATAGAAGAAGGTTGAGGCGTTGATAACTCCGTCAACGAGTATGTTGGTTGCGCCCGCATCAATTCTGTCCGAATAAGCCTCGGTTCCGTCAGAATTAAAGGTGACGGTTTCAATCAAATCGGGGTCAACATCGGGTCTTCTTGTGCCGACATCGTTAAGATCGGTTATATCACCGTTTGCAAGGTCTGCGCTTGTGTAAAGAGTATAGGTTTTAACCTCAATCGTCGGGGCGGGGTCAAGAGTAAAGTCCTGACCGTTTTTGGTATAGGTTGACGCAAGCTGAAGGTCATATTCTGAGCCCATTCTGTCAACAAAATAGGCTGAGGTTGCCGCCTGCTTGATATCCTCACGGATAGCGGTGAAAGCCGTATTAAGCTCTGAAGCGTCATCGGCAAAATAAGAATATTCCGAGGATGACGCAATATTTCTGATAACATACTGCATTGATTCAACGGTTATACTATTGTCAACCTCAAGGCAGAAACCGATTGAATACATTTTTGCGCCGAGTCCGGGAACCTGAGCCATAAACTGATTGCCGTCATAGCTTGCGCTTGAATCGTTTTTGATAACCGTATAAAGATTATCGGGGCTGCCCTTGATTGCGTCAGCCATTCTGTGGCTGTTTCCGGGACCATTGTAAAAATACTTGTGGGTGGAAGTGGAAGACGGCACTGCATCGGCGGAGGCATAGGTTCCCTGAAGCCAATCGTTCCAATTTGATGCTTCCGCTCCCGAACTGAAATAGTTATAGGAGAACGGTGCACCGTCCGACATGAATATAACATATACATCTCTGCTCTGCTGGTTGGCTTCGTTCTGAGCTTTTTTAGCCTCAACAAGCTGATAAACAGCGTCAAACGCATAGTCGTAGTTTGTGCCGCTTGCGGTTGTTATTCCATCAACAAAATTGCTAAGCACGGTTGAATCCGAAGCTGAATACAGAGAGCTTGCATGAACAAAAGCGTCTGCATCAAGAGCGGCAGAGCCTGTGTAGACCTGCGCATCGTTTGTGTAATTTCGTCTTATGGTTGTTCCGGTAAGATGGTCATTGGCATTAAGAAGGGGGTTATATGTATAGCCGTTGAAATCGGCAACCGCTATGTCAATATCCTGAATCATTCCCGATTCATTCGGCTGATTGAAGGCGGTAATAAGGTTCGATACCGAATCGCGAAGAACCTCAATTCTTGTTGATGTGCTTCCGTCGGCTGCGGTTACGGAATTGTTCATTGAGCTTGATGTGTCAAGCATCAGAACGATATCAATGCCCTGATCCATGGGAACGCCTGTTGCGGTCAGCTCAATCTGAGCAACGCCGCTGTTCTGGAAGTTGCCCGCAGAGGCGGATTTGCCGACTCTGACAGAGCCGGGGTTGGGATAATCGGGGTATTCATCTCTCTCAATTACATGGAGAGTAAAGTCGGAGAACCAATTGTCACGGTAATATGCGGCAAGTCCCGCATAATCACCCGCCGTGCCTGTGTATTGAACGGCGTTGAAATTACCCGTCAGGTCAAGAAGCATACCAACCGTAACGGGAATAACCGCCGTTGTGTCATCGGTATATGTTACCGACAGCGTTGCGCCGGTATTAACATTTCTGCCTGCACCGACATAAACCGTTCCCTCGTTGCTTTCAAGAGTAATGGTCTGGATTGGCTTTGTCTCGTCTGTGCCGCCCGAACCCGGAGCAACCTTTTTGTAGAAATAAACGGTTGATCCGCCGTTATACGAGCTGAAGTTATGGGCTGATCTGAGGTTCAAGCCGTATGTTGAGCCATTAAGAAGAAGCTGATTATTGCTGTAAGTATAAGCTACTCCCGTTGTTGAAAAAGTAACCGCAGATGAAGAACTTGTGGGAAGGTTGAGATATTTATTGGCGTTTGTGCCGTTTGCCGCTTTAAAAGAAGATGATGCGGCATCATAAATCCATTCGCACGCCGTAACTTCATCGGAGCCTTCAATTGTATTTCCGCTGACCGTAACGGCAACGCCTGCAAGTCTTCTGTTGTTTGATGAGTCAAACTCGGTGGAGCAAGCGTAATCATTATCTCTGTTAGATACAATTATATATGTTTCACCGTCTTCAAGGCCGGAAAGTGAGGATACGTTAACTCTTTCATATGTTACGGTTCCGGCAGAAGCAGATTCGTTTAAGCCGTAGATATAGAATGTTGCCGCATCGGAGGTATAGCCGTTTATAAGTTCTCTGCTTCCGTTTCTGTTCAGATAAACCGTGTTACCGCTTACGGTTGAAGTGAAGGTGAAGGCGTTTGCGGAGCCGCCGATTCTGAAAGCGCTTCCGCCCGAGCCGAGCGTTGCGTCATAACTGCTTGATGAGCTTGCATTTCTGGAAAGAATGGCGAACGAGCCGTCTTTTCCGATTAACCAGTTGGAGCCCGAAGCCGTAAATGTCCATTCATGCGATGAATAATCCCCGGAAATTGTATCGGCAAGAGTAAGTCCGCTTGTGCTGACAACATCAAAACCGACTCTTTCCGTATAGCCCGAATCCACGGGGTCCATAAATTCGGTTCCGTTATATATAAGCAGATAGTTCTTTCCGCTAACCAATTCGGAGGTTGAGGTAATGCGGGTATATGTTATTTCCGAGCTGCCGCTGCCTGAGCCGCTGCCCGAACCGCTTCCGCCGCTGCTGCCGCTTCCGCTGCTTTCGGGAATAACATTGGCTATTTCGTGAGTTTTGGTTACCGTTGTATCAAGCGAAACGGTCTGAGGGCTTGTTTTAACCGAAGTGTCGGCAGAATATCTGCCATTTGTCGCTTCATTTTTATATGAATTCAAAACGCCTGCGGATTTCAGATTATGAATACCGCTCTCATCAACACGGTTAACCGTCAGCGTTGTATCGTCAAACTGAAAGACCGTCATTGTAAGGGTATCGTCTGCGCCGTTGTGGTTTTCATAATATCCCGTAAAACCGGCGTTCATATAGGTGAAAGCGAGCGTTTCCGCCTGATATGAGGTTGTACTGCCCTGAGCAATATTAATGCTGTCGCCCTTGGTGAGATAAACGGCAGAGCCGCCGAGATAATCATCCCAGCCGTTTGAGTGGTCGTGACCGTAAAGGAAAACTATGTTAAGTCCGTTATTGCCCGCATCATTGAGCACATCGAAAAGATAATTGGCAAATTTACCGTCACCGTCATTGTGTGTTCTCATTGAATAATGAAGCGGAAGATGCGAAACAACGAAAATCGGGGCTGTGAAGCCTACGGCAAGCTTGTTGTTGAGATAAACTCTCAGGTTCTCAGCCGTCTGCTTGATTGTTGCTTCGTCGCTGTTATGCCACATATAATCGTCTTCATTGATAGCAAAAACTCCGTATTTGCCGCTTGCAGGGTCATTGTTTCCGCTCGTCGCCAGTCCTGCCGCTCCTGCATCATCATGGTTGCCCTCAACAAATACGCCATTTTCATCGCTTACACTCAAGCCTGATATGGCAGATTTGAGCGACGCAATACCTGCTGCCGCTTGGTTATAACCATAGCTGTAGTCGCCGCAGCACAGGAAGCCGGCCGCCGTCGTAAAGCCGACCGAAGCCTGCATCCGGCTGACAACGTTTTGAACGAATGCCGCACCCGCATCGTTACCGCTCGGGTTCTGATAGTCCGAGCAGGCAACAACGGTTGTGACAGCACCCTCTGCCGATGCTTTGAAGCTCGCTTCATTGATAACGCCGATAACGGCAAGCGATGAAACAACCATCGCAAGGCTCAGAATCAGCGAAATGAAGCGGTTCGTTTTTTTTACCGTTTTCTTCATAAATTTACAAACGCCTCACTTTGCAAATAAGAATTATCTTTGTCCCGGAAAAGAATAATGGCAAATTGACCATTATTCTGCTGTTTTAATAATTGCCCTTTTTGATTATGGCACACAATTCATTAAAAGTCAATAAATATTTATACAACAAATTTATAAAATGTCTGATTTTTTGCTGTTTTTAATTCTAATAGTGATTAATTCGTCGAAAAACAGATAATGCTGTCGAACGATTTTTTCAGAAACCCTTTGACAAAAAACAGTAACACGACGCATGAAAACGAAAAAAACGCCGTCCCCGGCGTTACGTGAAAGATTAATTTAATGATGAGATATAATCATTCCAATAAATCGGGGTTTGACGAGTTCTTTCCTTTGTAGGGGACGATGCCCACATCGTCCCAATGCAGAAATAATATATTTTGCCGTATTCAGAGTTGGGCGGGGGCTTGCTCCCGCCGTTTTGAAATATACAGATTATTCGCCTGCGGCGAATTGGTTCGTCGGGACGCCGAACCCTACGGATTTTGCCGCAAGCTGTGT
>CAYXVM010000036.1:0-12004 GCA_964468465.1 uncultured Clostridium sp. | reverse complement strand
TTCTCAGATGCGATGAAATAAGCTTCAATCTTCCCAAGCAGGTCAAAACCCGCAGGGCAGAGCCTGAAGATCTTGAAGAAATCAAGCCTTACATTAATAATTATTGCAAATATTTCGGCTGTGACAGCTCGGAAATCCTTGCGGAGAACTTCTTCATTCTTTCTCCCGACAGCGGAAATCCGTATAAACAGCTTTATGTTCAGAATTAAAAATTGTGTGTGTTAATTATGCAGAACAATCTGCATAAGGCAGTTCCGATTGAATAAGGAACTGCAATTAGGAGGAATTCTTGTGAAAAAAGGTTATCTTGTTTTGGCAAACGGTAAAATCTATGAAGGAAAGCTGTTCGGCGCAGAGTGCGACACCCTCGGCGAGCTTGTTTTCACAACGGGTATGTGCGGCTATATTGAAACGCTGACCGACCCGAGCTACTGCGGACAGATCGTCATGCAGACCTTCCCCGCTATCGGAAATTACGGAATAATCGAGGACGATTTTGAGGGCGAATGTGCCGTCAAGGGCTATGTTGTCCGTGAATGGTGCGAGCATCCCTCGAATTTCAGAAGTCAGTATGATGTTGACAAATTTCTCAAAGATCGTGGAATCTGCGGCATCTGCGGAGTTCCGACAAGAGAGATCACAAGAATTATCAGAGAAGAAGGCGTTATGAACGCCGCTATCTGCTCCGAAGTTCCCGAAAGCCTTGAAGAAATCTTCGGCTATTCGGTCAAAGGAACGGTTGAAGCGGTAAGCCGTGAAAAAGAGGTTTTCCCCGCAATCGGCAAGGAGCTTCACAAGGTTACATTGATTGATTACGGCGCAAAGCAGAATATAGTCCGTGAGCTTCAGAAAAGGGGCTGCACGGTAACGAAAGTTCCCTACGACACAACGGCTGAAGCGATTCTTGCCGAAAAGCCTGACGGAATAATGCTTTCAAACGGCCCCGGCGACCCGTCGGACAATGTCGGCTGTATTGAAGAAATCAGAAAGCTAATGGGCAAGGTTCCCATTTTCGGCATATGCCTTGGTCATCAGCTCATGGCTCTTGCGAACGGCGGCAAAACCGTTAAGCTCAAATACGGCCACAGGGGCTGCAATCAGCCCGTCAAGGATGTCAAGGGCACGAGAACCTATATCACCAGCCAGAACCATGGCTACGCCGTTGTCAGCGAAAGCCTTGAGGGCAAGGGCGAGGTTCGCTATATCAACGCCAACGACGGCACCTGCGAGGGCATTGACTATCCCGGTCAGAATGCTTTCTCGGTTCAGTTCCACCCCGAAGCCTGCTCAGGCCCTCTTGACACGGAATTTCTTTTTGACAGATTCATTGAAATGATGTAATACTCCATAAAAGCAAAGTCTCCCGAGCGGACACAATGTTCCGACGGGAGACTTTTGCTTTTGGAAAAGAATTATTATGAGTTTGTTGTTATTATGAGTTTTGTTGTTGTCTGATTAAGGCTTTTTTATTTGATTTAGCTTTGCGTTCAGTTCAAGAAGCTGTTCTTTTGTGAATTTGATTCCTGCCGTTCCGATAAGGTTCGTGAGTCTGATTATAGTGAATCCGCCCATCATCTGCATCATGCCTTCGCTCATTTCAAAGCCTGCCATAAGTCCGCCCTTGCCGCCCGAAGCCATAAGCTTCTTGACAAGACCCGCAAAGAACATCATTCCCTCGGGGGATTTCATAACATCGCCCATTTTGTCGTTGAGCGAGAAATAGCCCTCACGCTCGGTAATATCGAACCAATTCAGAACCGCACCTTTTTCTTTAAGGCGGTAATCTTCGTTGAATTTTTCAACTCTGCGGATAAAGCTATCGTCCGTGCATTCGCCCGCAACGGCGTGAAGCTTCGTTTCGGGGCTGACGGGAACATCAAATCGGAAGAAATGATCGCCGCATTTCTGCTTGCCGAGGCTTTTGCCGTTTGCGAAAAGCTCAACCTCGGGCTGATTTGAATAAACCGTTACCTTTGTCACATTCTCCGCACGGTCAACATATCTCTTGCCGCAGATATGAACGAACGGTTCATCGGAAAGCCATGCTTTGTAGGCATAAAAAGCGTCTTTTTTATATTTACGGTCAAAGGTGATAAGTCCCTTATGGTTCTGACCGTTTTCGCCACCCTCGTTTCTTGCGTCTGCGCCGAAATCGAACATATTCCAGACATGGGTTGCCCAGATATAAGGTCT
This sequence comes from uncultured Clostridium sp., assembly GCA_964468465.1. Classification (GTDB taxonomy): domain Bacteria; phylum Bacillota; class Clostridia; order Oscillospirales; family Acutalibacteraceae; genus CAG-177. The sequence continues at coordinate 9,811 of CAYXVM010000036.1, read as the reverse complement.
TGTGAAGAGCTGTTTTATAAGCTCCTCATGGTAATATGCCTGATATTCCTCGGTGTAGTCGCCCTGAACGGGATTTGAGGTGTGCCAATTCAGCGCTTCACAGCCATATTCGCTCATGCCGACGGGAATATTCGGAAATTCCTTGTGGAAATTATCAAACCACGGGCCGTTCATCGAGGTTTCGCCACCGTACCAGCCGAAATAATGGTTAAAAGAAACGACATCGGGAATCTGAACATACGGGTCATGGATATCGCACATTGAAACAACCGCAACGGTCGTGAGCCTTGTTTTATCCATCTCATGCACAAGGTTATTGAGCATACGGTGATTTTCAAGAAGCTCGGGCGTTGAGCCGTTCATCGTAATCTCATTTGAAAGACCCCACACAACGATGCTTGCGTGGTTATAGTTCTGCATAACCAGCTCTTTCATCTGCGAAACGGTGTTTTCCGTGCCCGTATCCATATGCTTTGAGATATAGGGGATTTCTGCCCAGATAACAAGACCTTTTTCGTCGCAAAGGTCATAGAAATACTGATCGTGCTGATAGTGGGCAAGTCTGACGGTCGTTGCGCCGACCTCGCAGATAAGCTCAACATCCTGCTCGTGATGCTCGGGAAGCAGGGCATTGCCTATCCCCCACCTGTCCTGATGCCTTGAAACGCCTCTGAGCGGATAGGATTCTCCGTTGAGAATAAAGCCCTTTTCGGGGTCAATCGAGAAAGTGCGGCAGCCGAATCTTGCGCTTACATTGTCAAGAACCTCGCCGTTCTCCACAAGCTTCGCTTCGGCGGTGTATAGATAGGGATTCTTTCTGCCGTGCCAAAGATTAACGCCTTTTATTTCAAGAACCGACTTTGAATCCGAAACGCCCGAAACTGCGCTTGCAACCTCTTTGCCCTCTGAATCGGTGATGGTGTATTCAACCGTCTGACCGTCTTTTGCGCCCGTGAGATAAGTCTCAATTTCAACATGAGCGTCTTTCCCGTTAACCGTCGGAGTGACCTTTATTCCCGGTGCGCCGTAATAATCAAGGTCAAAATGAGAATTGCTCACGGCAATGATATTGACATCTCTGTAAAGTCCGCCGTAGAAAGTGAAGTCCGCCATCTGAGGATAAACGGTTTCGTTGGGGCTGTTGTCAACGGTTACCGCAATGAGAGTTTTGCTCTCAAGACTATCCGTGATATCAACTCTCCAGGTTGAATATCCGCCGTCATGGCTTGCGAGCTTTTTGCCGCCGACATAGACCGAAGCCGATGAGTTTGCGCCCCTGAATTCAAGATAATATCTGTCCGCTTCGGGAAGCTCATCCTTTGAAATCTCTTTAACATAGCAGCAGGTGCCTCTGTAATAATCGTTTTCGCCGTCCTGCCCGTCAATGGCGTTCCATGTGTGAGGAAGATTGACAAAATTCCACTTTTCGGGAACAGCCGCAGGAATCTCGGATTCCTTGGCGAACGCCCATTTTCTGTTGATATTTATAACTTTACGCATTTGTTACGCTCCTTTTTGCTGATTATTAATTCTCTTTACCCGTGCCGTGCTTTGCGGCAAGCGCTTCAACATTGGCGTCAACCTGCTTTTTGCGCAGAGGATACCAGAACCAAAGAACAAGGCCGAGAAGCAGGAAGCCGATTGCAGGAACGAGAGTTGAGATATCAAAAATACCGTTAACAACCTTTTCGTCAAACATGGTTTCCTGGCTGTAGCCTATCATCTGAAGAAGCAGACCGCTCAGACCTGCCGAAGCCGCCTGACCGAGCTTTCTCGCAAAGGAATAGAGGGCATAGACCGAGCCGTCCTCACGGATTCCGTTTTTAAGCTCCGAATAGTCGATAACATCGGTAATAAGTGCCCAGCAAACCATTGAGAATACTCCGAGGCCGAGCCAGCAGACCATCTGGAATGCCGAATAGACCCAGACATTTGAGGGGCGGACGAAATAGAGAGCGAAGCAGACAACTGCGGCAAGCAGATTTGAAACCGAGCTGATTTCAGCCTTGCCGAACTTTTTGGAAAGCGGCTTAACAAGAATTGCGGCAATCATCATGCCTGCGCCCATCATAACCATTGAGAGCGACTGAGCCTTGGCGTTGCGGTAGAAATTCGGGAAAACATAGTTTGCCATTGCCTGCATTGTGAGCTGAGCAAGAAGCATCAGAATAGATGCAACGATTATTGAAATAAGCGGACGGTTTGTGACCGCATTTTTAAGCATTTTGAGCGTTGAATTATTCTTGACTGCTTCTGCGTTCGCTTCGCACTTAACTCTCTCGGTTGTGAGCTTATAGCAGAGGAGATAGCAGACAATTGAAAGAACGGAGAAAATTCCTGCAATAATTGTTATTCTGCCGCCGTTCATGCTGTCCTGCTCAACGCCGTTAACGATAATCTTATCGTATGCAACAAGAGGAACGCCGACCGTTACGAGAGCGCCTGCAAGCATTCCGCCCATTGTTCTGAAGGTTGAAAGCGACTGACGGTCAGAGGGGTCGTTTGAAATTGCGGAAGCCATTGAACCGTAAGGAATATTGATTGAGGTGTAGAAAACCGAACCCCAAAGAATATAAGTAATGAAAAGATAAACAATCTTGAATGTCATGCCCATGTTTGCAAGGCTGCTCTGATACATGAGGAACGAAGCGATTGCAACAGGGCCGCACATGCGGAGAATCCACGGCTTGAATTTGCCGTTGGGTGTGGTTCTGCTTCTGTCACAGATTCTGCCCATGGCAACATCGGTGAAAGCGTCAACAAAGCGGGCTATCATCATGATTGCGCCGACAACTCCGGGGCTTACGCCCATAACATCCGTGTAAAACTTCATCAGGAAGCTTGAGGAGAGGATAAAAGAGAAGTCATTGCCGAAATCGCCGAAAAGATAGCCGAGCTTATCTCTCATGCCAAATGGTCTTAATGTTTTTTCTTTCATGGTCGTTCCCTCATCTTTCATAATTTTTCTTGCTTGAGTTAATATTATTTGTCAGATTTGACGAATAACTACATCTATATTCTAATTGAAATCATTATAATTTGTTATGAATATTTTTATCATTTTTAGTAAAATTTTTTCTGAGTATTGATTTTTTCCAAAAATTATACAATAATATATGTGTAAATGATATAAACGGAGGGTATTTAAGTGTTTTATGACGCAGAGCTGAGCTTTTTCTGCCGTATTCTGAACAACGCCGGCATCGACACATTCATTTTTGACGAAACCGTGCCGACCCCGACAATGATTGACAGGGGCTTGAGAGAATATCTCGACATGGACGAGGACTACCGCCGCCTTGTTCCCGAAACAATAGAAAAAGCGGAAGAAAACACAATTTATAAGGTTACGGACAGCATAAACTGCAAATATATTTTTATGATTCTTCCGAAAGCCCAAGTCAGAACCGTGCTTGCCGCAGGGCCATACCTGAACGGCGAGATAACGAGAGAATCACTCATGGAAACGGCGGAAAAATATTCCGTGCCGCCTAAGCTTTTTTCTCAGCTTGAAAAATATTTCGGAAGTCTGCCCGTTATCGAAAACGAAAGATATATAAACAATCTTTGCAACAGCCTTGGTGAGGTTCTTTGGGGAAGCCTTGACAACTTTTCGTTCAAAACTCACCGAATAGGGCTGACGGATATTAAAGCCGACGATATCATCCTCAATTTTGAAGCCAAGAACGACGACCCCCTGCTTGCCATAAAAATTCTTGAGGAAAGATACGAGGGCGAAAGCAAGCTGATGCAGGCAATTTCTTCGGGAAAAACCAATAAGGCTGAACAGCTCATCGCCAACATCTCAAATCTTCAATTTGAAAAAAGAAGCGACGACCCTCTGCGAAACGCCAAAAACTATCTCATTGTTGCAAACACTCTGCTCAGAAAAGCGGCGGAATACGGCTCTGTTCATCCGTTCTATATTGACGGCATATCTACGGATTTTGCAAAAAAGATTGAAAAAGTAAGCTCTGTCAAAGACACAACCGAGCTTTTGGGAGAAATGATCCGCAAATACTGCGCCCTTGTCAAAAAGCATTCGATGAAGCTCTATTCCCTGCCCGTTCAGAAGGTAATTACGGTTATCGATTCCGACCTTACCGCCGATCTCGGGCTGAAGCATTTGGCGGAAATGTTCAACATCAACGCAAGCTATCTTTCCGCACTTTTCAAGAAAGAAACGGGCAAAACCCTGACGGAATATGTTATCGGCAAGCGGATTGAGAACGCCGCCTACCTTCTGAAATCCTCGGATTTGCAAATTCAGACCGTCGCTCAGCATTGCGGAATTTACGATGTCAATTATTTCACAAAGGTTTTCAAAAAATACACGGGCAAAACGCCGAAGGAATTTCGTAAGAGTTAATTCATTAACTGCTTTTCGGAATTGACAACATCTTTCGGCTATCATTCTTTTTTCGGTGATTCTTTCTGAGAATTTTGCATATAATCCGTATTGACACTTGCGTTCATTTGTGTTACACTTGTGTCAGAAACAGAGGAGATGGGTAGGCTCTCACCGTCTTTTTGGGACGGTCATCCGACCGGGTGTACCCTCTGTTTCTATTTTTTATTAAATACAAGCTCAGAACCATTAGGCATTAATATCCTATGACCTTTAACTTTTTTAACAACAGCCATATTTCCTTTTATACCGTTTATTGCAATCGGAGCCGCAATTGTCATGGTTTAGTATCCTCTGTCCTTCCGGTCACCATGCTTTTCAATTATAATTTCTCATTTTAAAACTCTATAAACTACTTAAAAAGCGGCAATCGCTTTTTTCATTTCGCTGATAATCTTGCGATATAGTTTGCAAGCTTATCGGCGTTTTTTGTTAACAAAAGCATCAAACAAGCTTCGATTTTCTTGTTTGAATGTTGACTTTTCAAAATATATGTGTATAATAATTTAAGAGTTATTCTCAAATTCGGAGGTAATTTGATAATGAGAGTTTACAATACTCAACAGAAGAAAACGCTCATTGATTTTTTGCAGGCAAATTCCGCAAAGGCGTTCACGATTGAGGAAATCATCGAATCAATCGGTTCGGGCGTTATCAGCCCGAGCACCGCATACAGACTGATGACAAAGCTTGTTGAAGACGGTCTTGTTCACCGTTCTGTCAAAGGCAACAGCCGCAGCTTTGTTTATCAGTTCATCAGCAACGAAAAATGCGAGGGGCATCTTCATATGAAATGCACCGATTGCGGTAAAGTATATCACCTTGACAGCGGCACAACTTCCATAATCAAAAACGATATCAAAAACAGCACGAGTTTTGAAATCGACAGCCACACCGTTTTGCTCGGCAGATGCAATTCATGCAAAAAATGAGGGTTTTCCGGAGGAAATATAAATGAAAAGAATTACCTGTATATTTGTTTCTTTGCTGATTTTGCTCTGCACCCTTGCTTCCTGCTCGGGGAAACCGGAGGAACAGCATAAGCTCAGCATAGTCTGCACTACCTTTCCGCAGTATGATTTTCTTAAAAACATTTTAGGCTCCGATGAGGGGCTGACCCTGCTTATCGACGACGGTGCGGATTTGCACAGCTACGAGCCTACCGCTCAGGATATTATCAAAATCGGTTCAGCCGACCTTTTTGTTTATATCGGCGGCAACTCCGACCGATGGGTTGAAAACGCACTTAAATCGGCAAACAATCCCGGGCTGAAAACGCTTGCTCTGATGGACACCGTTGATACGCTTGAAGAAGAATATGTTGCGGGCATGGAGCATGAGGAGGAGGAACACCGTGAGGCTCACTCGGGCAGCCACGCCGAGGAGGACGAGCATATCTGGCTTTCGGTCAGAAATTCCGAAAAAATGACCTCCGCTCTCTGCGACGCAGTCTGCGGCATTGACCCCGAAAATGCGGAAAAATACAAGGCAAATGCCGATTCATATAAATCAAAGCTCAACGAGCTTGACAGCTATTTCTCGGCGGAGGTTGACGGCGCAAAGAGAAAAACTCTGCTTTTTGCCGACCGTTTCCCGTTCAGATATCTGACGGAGGATTACGGGCTGTCATATTATGCGGCGTTTGCGGGCTGTTCATCGGAGAGTGAGGCAAGCTTCAAGACAATGGCTTTCCTCATTGACAAAACAAAGGAGCTTTTGCTCCCCGTCGTGCTGACCATTGACGGCTCCGACGGCTCGATTGCCAAAACCGTGTGCGAGGCAACGGGCGCAAAAACCGCCGAGCTTAACTCCTGCCAATCGGTAACCGCAAAGGATATTGAAAACGGCGTTAATTATCTTGACATTATGAAAAACAATTTTGAAGTTATATTGGAGGCTCTTAACTGATGGCGCTGATAACCGTTAGCAACGCTTCGCTCGGATATGAGGGAAAAGCGATAGTTTCAGATATTAATTTCAGCGTGTGCGAGGGCGACTATCTCTGCATTGTCGGCGAAAACGGCTCGGGCAAAAGCACCCTGATGAAAACTCTGCTCGGTCAGAAAAATGTTATTTCGGGCAAAATCGAATTTTCAGACGGACTGAAACAGAATGAAATAGGCTATCTGCCTCAGCAGACCGAGGTTCAGAAGGATTTCCCCGCCTCGGTGAAAGAAATAGTGCTTTCGGGCTGTCTCAACAGAAGCGGATTCAGACCGTTTTATTCAAAATCTCAAAAAGAGACTGCGGCTCGGAACATGGAAAAGCTCGGAATCACCGACCTTTCGGGCAAATGCTACAGAGAGCTTTCGGGCGGTCAGCAGCAGAGGGTTCTGCTCGCAAGAGCACTCTGCGCCGCTGAAAAGCTGCTTGTTCTTGACGAACCCGTGGCAGGTCTTGACCCGATGGTCACAAAGAGTCTTTATTCCTTGATAGAAGAAATCAACAGGTCGGGAATGACCGTAATCATGGTTTCGCACGACATGGATGCGGCGGTTGAATACGCTTCGCACATTCTGCATATCGGCCATAAACCGCTGTTTTTCGGCAAAAAAGAAGATTATGCTAAAAGTGATGTTTATCTTCGCTTTTCCGAGGGAGGTAAGGCGCAATGAATATTATCGCAACCCTCGGGCAATACATGAGCTACCCGTTTGTGCGCTATGCGCTGATTGCAGGTGTGCTGATATCGCTCTGTGCCGCCCTGCTCGGCGTCAGCCTTGTGCTGAAAAGATATTCGATGATTGGCGACGGGCTGTCGCATGTGGCTTTCGGTGCGCTTGCGATTGCAACGGTTTGCAGCCTTGCACCGATGACGGTCACCCTGCCCGTAACAATCGCCGCCGCAGTAATCATTCTCGGCGTTAACGGCAAGTCAAAAATCAAGGGTGACGCCGCAATTGCAATGATTTCGGTCGGTGCGCTCGCTCTCGGCTATCTTCTGCTCAATATTTTTTCCGCTTCAACAAATATCAGCGGCGATGTCTGCTCAACGCTTTTCGGCTCAACCTCGATTCTGACGCTGTCAAAAACGGATATCTATCTCTGCCTCGGGCTGACGGCGGTTGTGCTTCTCGTTTTTATTCTTTTTTATCACAAAATTTTTGCCGTAACCTTTGACGAGGGCTTTGCGGCGGCAACGGGAATAAAGACAAAGGCATATAATATTGTTATCGCCGTTGTAACCGCCGTTGTTATCGTGCTTGCGATGAACCTTGTCGGCGCTCTGCTGATATCGGCGCTCATCATCTTCCCTGCCCTTTCGGCTATGAGAATTTTCAAAAGCTTCCGTTCGGTCATTATCAGCTCGGCGGTTATCTCCGTAATTTGCGCCGTTCTCGGAATCTTTGCGGCAATCATTTTCGGAACGCCCGTCGGTTCAACGGTTGTTGCGGCTGATATTGCGGCATTCATCATCTGCGCCGCCGTAGGAAAGGTTGCCAAAAAATAAAAAACACCAAAGGAGAGGTTATCCGTGTCAAAGATGTCGTTCACTCGCCTGCTTGTTGCCGTGCTTATGTCCGGATACTATCTTTTCAATTACGCCTTCAACAACTATGCCTACCCTGCTTACAGCACCTCGGGCGCATATCTTTTCTGCTATTTTGTGGGCAACGAGCCGCAGGAGCAGAGAATTCACCTTGCAGTCAGCACGGACGGCTATCATTTCAAGGCTCTCAACGGAAACAATCCCGTTATTGAGCAAAAGCTCGGCACGGGCTGTGTGCGTGACCCTTATATTCTCAAAGCCAAGGACGAAAACGGCAAACCCTGCTATTTCATCATTGCAACCGATATGAACGCCCTTGACGGCTGGACCTCGAACCATTGCCTGATAACCTGGAAATCCTATGACCTTATTAATTGGATTGATGAAACGGTTATAGATATCCGCAATTTTGAGGGCTTTGAAAACACAAACAGAGCATGGGCGCCTCAGGCAATCTGGGACGAAAATGCGGGAATGTATATGGTTTATTGGGCAAATTCAACGGTTGAAAATGACTGTGCGGGGCATTACTACGCCTACACAAAGGATTTCAAAACCTTTGAAACCGAGCCGAAGGTTCTTTTTGGCAGATGGAATGAACCTGACCCCGAAACGGGCGAACCCCGCAATATTCAGTGCATTGACGGAGATATAATTTATAACGAGAAGGACGGTTATTACTATCTTTATTTCAAAGAGGATTTAACCCAGAAGATAGCCTATGTTAAGTCAAAGAATCTGACCGGACCTTACAACACGGATTACACCGTCTGCTCGCTGAATTATTGGGGCGTTGAGGGCAGCTCAATGTACAGAATAACGGGCTCAAACGCCTGGATGATGATAATGGATGAATACGGCGAAGGCTCTTTCTTCGCTCAGATGACAAGAGATTTCAAGAATTTCAGGCAGGTTCAGCGTTCCTCATATGCAATTGATCATCTCCGCCCCCGCCACGGTTCGGTTACGGCAATTTCGGAAGATGAATATTTCAGACTTGTTGACGCTTACGGTGTTCAGGAAGAATGATAAATACATAAAGAAAAACTGCTGATATTACAATGTGCCATAACGAAGGTTTTGAAAGAAATCAAAACAATCGTTATGGCATTTTCACGAGAATCTTTAATTCGTAACAAAATCAGTCTTGACATAATATCACAATCGGATATAATATATATAGGATGTATTTATCCTATATTTATAACGAGGTGATATAATGTTAATTAATACCGATACAATTTTTTCCATGACACAGGCAAATCAGAATTTTTCTTCGGTTGCAAGAACAGTTGACAGTAACGGTGAAGCCATTGTTTTCAAAAACAACAAACCAAAGTATTTGATTGTTGATATGGACAACAGTGATTATATTCTTGATTTAAGTGATAGTGAAAGAATAGATATTGTTGCTAAAAGAATACTTGAAAAGTATTTACCGGCGTTTAAGGAGCTTGCAAAATGATAAAATTCAGCAAAGAAAAAGTATTGCTCCTTCATCAAATAATGGCAGAGGCTACCGGTGGAGACGCCGGTGTCAGGGATGAAGCACTTCTTGAATCTGCTATTGAAAATGTTTATTTAACATTTGATGGCATTGAGCTTTATCCAAGCAAGGAAGAAAAGGCAGCAAGACTCTGTTATTCATTGATTTCCAATCACGCATTTGTTGACGGCAACAAGAGAATAGGTATGTATATTATGCTTTCGTTTCTTGAACTCAACGGTATTAAAATAAATGCAACCAATGATGATGTTGCAACTCTCGGGCTATCCGTTGCAGACGGCAGTGCGGATTATGATACAATTCTTGATTGGATAAATGAGCATAAGGTCTGATTTCATAAATCGGTATTTGACTCCCTCCGTCACGGCTTCGCCGTGCCACCTCCCTCAAGAGGGAGGCGAATAAG
>CAYXVM010000035.1:0-12206 GCA_964468465.1 uncultured Clostridium sp. | reverse complement strand
AAAAACACGCCGCAGAGTTAATGCTCTGGAGCATGTTATGATTCCGCAGTATGAGGAAACAATAAAATTCATAGCCATGAAGCTTGACGAAAACGAGAGAAGCACAACGACAAGGCTTATGAAGGTCAAGGATATGATGCTCACACAGGCGCACCATTATCAATAATACAGGGCGAACATTAATTGCAGAAAGAGAATATTAATTTATCGCAAATACTGTTGACAAATTTATCAAAATAAACTATAATTATGTCGCCGGAACGGAAGACGTGCTAATTGCACGCCAAAGCTTCGGCGATAGTTGCCGGTGTGGCGAAATCGGCAGACGCAAGGGACTTAAAATCCCTCGGTGGCAACACCGTACCGGTTCAAGTCCGGTCACCGGCACCAGAATGCCTCTTTTCTTGCGCATTGAGGGGCATTAAATAATGAATGATGAATAATATAAAGATATTCCGATATATATACAAAATTTAAAAAGCTTTGCAAGGGCAGATTGTGAATTTCTGTATGTCTATCTTTATATCCTGCGTTATTCATTGTTCATTTTTTTTGCGAAAAAACGGCGTTCGTTCGGTCATTTTACCGTTCGGACGCTTTTTATGTTATTTTAATTTATATTATTGCATAGATTTTAACAAAATATATTGTTTTTTATTTGCAAATATGTTATTATTGTACATATATTTTTGACGGAGGCGATAAATTGGAAGAGAAAACAAAAGCGGTCAATGAATCCGAAGAACAGGGAATAGTCATTGACTATGAAAAAGGCGTCAAAAATCCTCTCCTGAGAAACAGACATTATGTCGGTCAGAAAGAGAGGATAGGTTATCTGCTCAACGATGTTGCAGCAAGCTTCAATATCAACAAGTATAAAGACAGATTCATCTATGATGTTGTCAAGCTTGATTTTAATTTTCTTGCGGCCTTCAATCTTTTTGCAGGAATATGGGATACCATTAACGACACATTTATTGGAGTTATCGTTGACCGAACCCGAACCCGTTGGGGCAAATTCAAGCCATATATACTGCTCGGTCAGATTCCTCTGTGCATTCTCGGGCTTTGGTATTGGTTCATGCCCGCCATTTTCCCCAACACGGCGGCGGACTATGTTCCGAAATTCATCTTTTACTGCGTCTTTTCGGTTATCTGCGAAACGGCAGGAACATTTACATCAATTGCAGGCACGGGATTTATGTCAACCATAACGCCTGACCCGCTCGAAAGAACGGGGCTGATAACCATGGCAAAGCTTGTTTCCGGCATGGTCGGAGAAAAGCTGCCGGAGCTTATCTTCGGCGTTCTGCTTGACCTGACAAACAACAAGGTGCTCAAATGGAAGCTCAACAACCTGTTTATGAGCTTCGGCATCTGCACCGCCATTCTCTCCTGCGCAATGTCTTTCTTCTTCATTTGCGTAACAAAAGAAAGAGTTAATCAGTCAATTGAAAAACCGAGCGTTGTTCAGGGCTTGAAAGCGATTATAAACAACCGCCCGATTCTTATGATTGCTCTTTCGGAATTTCTTGAAGGCTTCAAGGTCGGCAAGAGCAAGACAAACTATTATATTGATGTTCTCGGCTCAGCTACATATCAGACGCTCGTCGGCATTCCCGCTTCGCCCGTTTCAACCATCAGCTACGCCTTTGTTGCACCAATCAGAAAGAGATTTTCAACCAAGGCAATCTGGGTGTTTGAGGATATGTGGACTGATATCTGCTGGCTTGCCGTTTTCGGAATCGGCTCAATCGGCGGCATGAAAAATGGACTTTACAAGAATAAATGGGTCATGCTTCCCGTATTTGCAATTGAGGAAGTCCTTGAAATGTGCGTCTACGGTCTGAGAAATGTTATTCCAAATGAGATTTATAACGAGTCAATGGACTATTGCGAATGGAAAAACGGCTACCGTGCCGAGGCGATGACAGGCGTTGCAAAAGGTCTTGTCACAAAGCTTCAGGGCGTTGCCAGAGGCTCGATTGAGAATCTCATAATGAAAGAAATCGGCTATATTCAGGGTCTTGATATCGGAACTCAGGAGGACAAAACCAAATGGTGGCTGTTCGCCATGGGAACGGGAGTTCCCATTATAACGGGTATGCTCGGAATAATCCCCAAATTTTTCTATAATATAAATAACGAAAAAAGAGAACAGATGTACCGCGAGCTTTTTGCAAGGCGTGAAGCCATGCGCAGAGCGGTTGAAAGCGCAAAAGACAGCGATGAGGTTGACCGCATAGCAAAAGCTCAGATGGAAAAAGATTATGTTAATGAAGCATAATTAATACGGATTTTGCCCCAATTCTCATTGAATAGTATACAAAATCAGACAAATTACGCAAAATGTGGGAATAAAGTGTTACAGATTTTGTTGATTTGATTTATAACATGTGATAAAATTAGTTAAAATGGCAATATATGAGATTTATAAAAGGGGAGATATGATGAGCGGAATTAATGTAATTACAGGCGGCAGAGGCCATGTCGGCTTTGCGCTTGTAAAGGAATTAGCCGACAGAGGAGAAAAAATCCGTCTGCTTCTCAGGTCTGACAGTTCTGCTTTTGACGGAATTGAATGTGAGAAAGTTAAAGGCGATGTTACCGACCCCGAAAGCCTCGCAAAGGCTTTTGAGGGAGCTGAGACGGTTTATCATGTTGCCGGCGTTGTTGACATCAGCGGCAAAAAGGATAAGCAGGTCTGGGCAGTCAATGTTGAGGGAACAAAAAATGTTGTTGCGGCTTGTAAAAATGCGGGCGTAAAAACCCTGATTTTTGTTTCGTCGGTTGATGCAATCCCCGTTGATGAAAATGCCGAAAAAATCACCGAGATATCGCATTTTGACCCTGATGTTCTTGAGGGGGCTTATGCAAAATCCAAGGCGGTTTCAACTCAATATGTTCTCGACAGCGCAGATGAAAATCTTAAAGTGTGTGCAATTCATCCGAGCTGCTGCGTCGGCCCTTACGATAACAACGGAACTTCAAGCATCTGCACTATGATGAAGCTTTTCGATAAGGGATTTTTCCCGATAACCTTTGATTTCGGCGGATATAATTTTGTTGATGTCCGTGATGTTGCAAAGGGAATGATTGCCGCCGCCGAAAAGGGAAGAAACGGCGAATGCTACATTCTCTGCGGCAATGCCTATACTCTCGATGAGTTCATCGGAGCGCTTGCGGAAGCCTGCGGCAGAAAGAAGCCGAAAATCGTTGTTAAACATAAAACCGTCATGAAGCTTATTCCGTTTTGCGAAAAGCTGTTTGACAGACTGAAGCTTCCTCCCGTAATAAACGAATATTCAATCAGAAAGATTTGCGAAAACTGCAAGTTCTCCCATGAAAAAGCAACCAATGAGCTTGGCTATACTTCAAGACCGCTTGTCGATTCGCTCAGGGATGCAATCGAATGGATGAAAGAGGACGAAGCAAAGAAAAAAGCCGCAAACAATAAGAAATAAAACATAAAGCGCCTGCCGTGATTCGGCGGGCGCTTTTCTTGAATTTAACTGTTGATTATCTTATCAGATTCATAAATCTTTCGGTAAACAGATCGCTGTCAACGGCGGTGATAACATCGGCGTTTATGCTTTTTGCTCCGGGCATCGCCTCATAGGTCTTGCCCTCCTGGAAAAAGATGACCTGACCGTAAACCTCGCTGTTATCCGTGCAGCAATGGCAATGACAGCGGACGCTCTCCTTAACAAAATCCGGCCACAAAGCTGCCGCCATGGCAACCGCATCAGGCAAATCAACCATATGTTCTCCTCGGGTGTCAATATTGAATTGCAGAATAACGCTTGTTGCCTGCGTCAGGAATTTTGCAACGGGGCTTCCCGATTCAAGATAGGCCAATTCATATCGGTCAAGCCCGATATTACCCGTGCAGAGGTCAAAGCCCGCAATGGTTATCGGAGAGCCGCAGTCAAGCATCAGTTCATATGCTTCTGCGTCGATAAAAACATTGAATTCCGAAACCGGGGTTGCATTTCCCGGGCCGAAGCCGGGCGTTCCCATTGACCAGATGCGTTTTACATGCTTCATGGTATCACGGTCAATAAGCACCGCAAGTGCGATGTTGGTAGCAGGCCCCAAAACCGCTATCTCCACCTCGTCAGGATATTTTTTAACCGTGTCAAGAATAAAATCAACCGCCCGCATATCCTGCATCTTTCCGTTCGGGTTGATAATGCCCTTGTCGCCCATGCCGTCTTTTCCGTGGACGCTGATGGTCGCCTTGCGCTCATGGAAAAGCGGACGCTTTGCGCCGAGATATACCGGCACATCTCCTCTGCCGCAGACTTCCAGCGTCTGAAGCGCATTTAATCCTGCCTGACCGACATCAACATTTCCGCTGACAGCAGTTACTCCGAGCAGTTCAATGCTGTCCGACAGCGCCGCCATCATAATTGCCGCCGCATCGTCGGAAGCTGTGTCCGTGTCAATGATAAATTTCCTTTTTCCTGACAGATTTTCCATAGAGTGGCCTCCTTGATTTTTAATTTTGGGTATACGAATCGGCAAAAACATTCCGATAGACAATTTGTAAATAAAAAATTGGAACCGACCGTCTCCGAAGAAACCAGAGCTCAAGACAATGTCAAGAATTCTCTCACCGATTCCAATATAATATTATCAGATTGTTTATAATCAGTCAATAATTATTTTTAAAAATAATTATTCCGCAAATTCCTTTTTGATTGCCGCAACAACCTCGTCAACATCCGACTTAACAACGAGCATTGCAATTTCAATCTCCGAGGTGGTAATCATGCGAACATCGGCGTTAACGCTTGCACAAGCCTTGAAAATAGCCGCCGAAACGCCGGGAGTGCCTCTCATGGCTTCACCGCTGACGGTTATTTTGCAGTTGCCGCTGCTGACGCTGATTTTTGTTTTGGGCGATTTTGCACGCAGCTCGGAAGCGATTGAAAGCACGGGAACAAAATCCTTGTCGCTGACCGTGAAAGAAAATCCCGAGCTTGAGCCGCTGAGAGGGAACTGAGAAATCATGTCAACATCAATTCCCGCCTGAGCAATCATGCTGAATACATCAGCCATGTGCGAAATATCCGCCGGAGCGTCGCAGAGGGAAAAGAGTGTAACATCTTCCGTAATAAAAATATTGTCAACGAGCTTCATTTTTCAAAATCCTCCCAATTCTTATTTAAGCATATCCGACATGCTGTAAAGACCTGCGGGCTTGCCGCAAAGGAATTTAGCGGCGTTAACCGCACCCGTTGCAAAAAGCTCCTTGCTCCTTGCGCTGTGAGATATCGTGATTATTTCATCGTGACCCGCAAATATGACCTGATGCTCACCCGTTATCGTGCCGCCTCTGACGGAGTGAATGCCGATTTCATTCTTCGTGCGCTTTTCACGCTTGGAGTGGCGGTCATATTCATATTTAACGCCTTCGTCAAGCTCCTCTTTGATTGAATCTGCAATCATCAGCGCCGTTCCGCTCGGAGCGTCGATTTTCTGATTATGGTGCATTTCAACGATTTCAATATCGAATGAATCGCCGAGAACGCTTGCGGCTTTCTTTGCAAGCTCGCAGACGAGATTAACGCCGAGCGACATGTTTGCGCTGAAAAATACCGGGATTTTTGAAGAAGCGGCTTTGATGAGATTGATCTGAGCGTCATTAAGACCCGTTGTTGAAATAACGGCGGGAATGTTGTTTTTAACTGCGAATTCAAGCAGACCCGCAACGGCGCTCGGATTTGAAAAATCAATAATCACATCGGTTTTTTCAATTATTTCTTCTGAAACGAGAGCGGGGGAGGAAAAAACGGGATATCCGCTGAGACATTTGTCAAACAAATCAATGCCGCCGACAATTTCGCATCCGTCGTCTGCGGCGGCGTTCGCCGTGACCGCTTTTCCCATTTTTCCGTTACAGCCGCTTAATAAAATTCCTGCCATTTTATAATACCTCTGATATCAGATTAAACAAGACCGTGCTTTGCAAGAACGGCTCTGAGAGATTCTCTTGCCGAATCCGTCATTCTGTAAAGCGGAAGTCTGCAATCGCCGACCTGCATGCCCATCATGTTCATAGCTTCCTTAACGGGGATGGGGTTAACATCGCAGAAAAGCTTGTTGATAAGGTCAAGATATTCAAGCTGAAGCTCACGGCTTGCCTTGAAATCGCCTTCAAGACCTTTTGCGGCGATATTGTGGGCAACCTCGGGGAGAACATTTGAAAGCACCGAGATAACGCCCTTGCCGCCGAGAGACATGATAGCGGTTGCCTGGTCATCATTGCCCGAATAAATGTCAAGGTCATCGCCGCAGAGCGCAATTGTCTGAGCGACAGATGAAATACTGCCGTTTGCTTCCTTGGTTGCAACAATTCTCTTGTGGCGGGAAAGCTCATAATAGGTTTCGGGCTTGATGTCAACGCCTGTTCTTGAGGGAACATTATAGAGAATAATGGGAACGCTGACTCTGTCAGCAATAAAGTTGAAATGCTGAATAAGACCTCTCTGCGAGGTTTTGTTATAGTAAGGAGTAACCGAAAGGATAGCGTCAACGCCTGACTTTTCGGCTTCGTTTGAAAGCTTAACGGCATAGTTTGTGTCGTTGCTGCCCGTTCCCGCTATAACGGGAACACGCTTGTTTGTGACTTCAACGGCGAATCTGATGGCTTCGGAATGTTCCTCGTGGTCAAGGGTCGAGCCTTCGCCGGTAGTGCCGCAGATTATGATTGAATCGGTTTTGTTTGCAATCTGAAATTCAATGAGCTCGGCGAGCTTGTCATAATTAATCTTGTTATCCTCGGTGAAGGGCGTAACAATGGCAACGCCTGCTCCCGTAAAAACAGTATGCTTCATGGTTAACTCCTTTTATCAGTTGAATTTGGGCGTGATATAGCCTTGAGCGCAGAGCTGTTCTGCCATGAGAACTCCGCCGCCTGCTGCTCCTCTCAATGTGTTGTGTGAAAGGCAAACGAATTTGTAGTCATATTGGCTGTCCTCTCTGAGTCTGCCGATTGAGATTGCCATGCCGTTTTCAAGATTTCTCTGAAGCTTTGTCTGGGGAAGATTATCCTCCTCAAAGTAGTTGAGGAAATGCTTGGGTGCGCTGGGAAGCTCGGCTTCCTGCGGATATGAGCTGTAGTTCTTCCAAATTTCTTTCATTTCTTCGATTGAGGGCTTATTCTCAAATCTGACGAATACCGCCGCCATGTGGCCGTCTGAAGCGGGAACTCTCAGGCACTGAGCGGTGAAGTTGGGCGAAGTTGCGGGAACAATCTTGTCTCCCTCAATTTTGCCCCAGATTTTGAGAGGCTCTTTTTCCGACTTTTCTTCTTCTCCGCCGATGTAGGGGATAACATTGTCAACCATTTCGGGCCAGGTCTCAAAAGTCTTGCCTGCGCCGGAGATTGCCTGATAGGTGCAGACGAGAACATCCTTAACGCCGAATTTATCGAGCGGATAAAGAGCGGGAACATAGCTCTGAAGCGAGCAGTTGGATTTAACGGCGATGAAGCCTCTCTGAGTTCCGAGGCGCTTTCTCTGAGCGTCGATAATCTTGGCGTGCTCCCAGTTAAGCTCGGGAACAATCATCGGAACATCGGGGGTCATTCTGTTTGCGCTGTTATTTGAGATAACGGGGCACTCGGCCTTTGCATAAGCTTCTTCAAGAGCCTTTATCTCATCCTTTTTCATATCAACCGCACAGAAAATGAAATCAACGCTTGAAGCGATTTTTTCGATGTCTGCGGTTGCATCCATAACAATCATTTCAGCCATGCCTGCGGGAATGTCAGAGGTCATTGCCCATTTTTTGCCGACAGCCTCTTTGTATGTCTTACCGGCTGAACGGGGGCTTGCCGCAAGAACGGCAACTTCAAACCAAGGGTGGTTTTCGAGCAGCGTTGCAAAGCGCTGACCGACCATACCGGTTGCGCCGACAATGCCGACTTTGTACTTTTTCATAATATTTAACCTCTTTTCAGAAAAACTGATAAATTTGTGTTTTTGTTCCGTAAAAATTGAGACAATATTAACCTTGACAAAAACCTATTATAATATTATGATGATAACACACATTACAGTATTAAGTCAAATAATTATTTGTACAAATATTCAGGAAATTTTTTAAATAATTTGAGGTTTTTTAATGAAAAGAAGCGATTTTTACTACGATTTGCCAAAAGAACTGATTGCGCAGACCCCGATTGAGCCGAGAGACAGCTCAAAAATGCTTATGATTGACAAAAAGTCGGGCGAATGCACTCACAGGATTTTCAGAGATGTTATTGATTATCTGAATCCGGGCGACTGCCTTATTCTCAACAACACGAAGGTGCTCCCTGCAAGAATGTACGGCGAGAGAACCGACACGGGCTCGGTTGTTGAATTTCTCTTGCTCAATCAGAAAGGCTTTGACACATGGGAGGTCATAACGGGCCCCGGCAAAAAGGCGAGAGTGGGTCATAAATTCGTTTTCGGCGGCGGTTTGCTGACTGCCGAAATTATCGAGGTTCTGCCGGACGGAAACCGAATTGCAAAATTCGACTTTGAGGGAAACTTTTTTGACGTAATAGATAAAATCGGCGAGATGCCTCTGCCTCACTACATAACCGAAAAGCTTGAGGATAAGGACAGATACCAGACCGTTTACGCAAAGGAGGAGGGTAGCGCCGCCGCTCCGACGGCAGGCCTGCATTTCACTCCCGAGCTGCTTGAAAAGATTAAGGAAAAAGGCGTTGAAATCGGATTTGTAACCCTTCATGTCGGTCTCGGCACGTTCAGACCCGTCAAAGCGGATAACATTGAGGAGCATCACATGCACTCCGAACATTATCATCTGCCTGCCGAAACAGCCGATATAATCAACCGAACCAAGGCAAGGGGCGGCAGGGTTTTCGCCGTCGGCACGACCTGCTGCAGAACTCTTGAATCCGTTGCAACATTCCGTGGTGAAATAAAAGAGGACGACGGGTGGACTGATATCTTCATTTATCCCGGCTACGAGTTTAAGTGCATCGACTGCCTGATAACAAATTTCCACCTGCCCGAAAGCACGCTGATTATGCTTGTCAGCGCTTTCTGCGGCTATGAAAACACGATGAACGCATATAAAATTGCGGTTGAAAACAGATACAGATTTTTCAGCTTCGGCGATGCTTGCCTGATTTGCTGAAAAGAAAAACGGAGAATGCAAATGTATAAACTGATTAAAAACGAGGGCAAGGCAAGGCGGGGCGAATTCGTGACGGTTCACGGAACGGTTCAGACCCCCGCATTCATGAATGTTGCAACCTGCGGAGCAATCAAGGGAGCGCTTTCTGCGGTTGATTTGAAAGAAATTGGCTGTCAGGTCATGCTTTCAAATACATATCATCTGCATGTGCGCCCCGGTGACGGGCTTGTTCGTGACATGGGCGGTCTGCATAAGTTCACGGGCTGGAGCGGCCCGATTCTGACCGACAGCGGCGGCTTTCAGGTGTTTTCGCTCGCTTCTCTGAGAAAAATCAAGGAGGAGGGCGTTTCGTTTCAGTCTCATGTTGACGGCAGACATATTTTCATGGGTCCCGAGGAGAGCATGAGGATTCAGTCAAACCTCGGTTCAACAATCGCAATGGCATTTGACGAATGCGTTGAAAATCCTGCAAAATATGAGTATGCCAAGCAGTCCTGCGAAAGAACGGTTCGCTGGCTTGAAAGGTGCAAGGCCGAGATGCAAAGGCTCAACTCTCTGCCCGATACCGTAAATCCCAATCAGCTTTTGTTCGGCATCAATCAGGGCTGTACATATGACGAGCTGAGAATTGAAAACATGAAGCAGATTGCCGCCCTTGACCTTGACGGCTATGCAATTGGCGGCCTTGCCGTCGGAGAGCCGAAGGAGGATATGTACCACATTATTTCGGCGGTTGAGCCGCATATGCCCGAGAATAAAATCCGCTATCTCATGGGTGTCGGCACTCCGGGCAATATTCTTGAAGCCGTTTACAGGGGCGTTGACCTGTTTGACTGCGTTATGCCGAGCCGAAACGCAAGGCACGGTCATCTTTTTACAAAGCAGGGAATCATCAATCTCAACAACAGAAAATACGAGCGTGACCCTCTGCCGATTGACCCCGAATGCTCCTGCCCGACCTGCTCTCATTTTTCAAGAGCATATATCAGACATCTGTTCAAGAGCAAGGAAATGCTCGCAATGCGCCTTTGCGTTATGCATAATTTATATTTTTATAATATGCTCATGCAGGAAATCCGTGACAGCCTTGACTGCGGAAAATTTGAAGAATATCACGATAAATATGTTGATATTCTTGACAGAAGGATATGATAATCATGGCGGCAAAAAATACGTGGGTGGTTTATGCACTGCTGTCAGCCGTTTTTGCGGCGCTGACATCAATTCTTGCAAAAATAGGTATTTCAAATGTTAACTCGAATCTTGCAACGGCAATCAGAACCGTGGTGGTTCTCATCGTTGCATGGGGGCTTGTGTTCATCACGGGCGCTCAGAGCGGAATTGCCGACATCGGAGCAAAAAGCTGGGTCTTTCTTGTTCTTTCAGGCATTGCAACGGGTCTTTCGTGGCTGTTTTATTACAAGGCTCTGCAAATCGGCGAAGCCTCAAAGGTTGTTCCGATTGACAAATTCAGCGTTGTAATTTCTATGGTTCTTGCGTTCGTTATCCTGCATGAAAAAATGACTGTAAAGACGGTAATCGGCGGTCTGCTGATAACCGCAGGCACGTTTGCAATGATTTTGTAAGCGCAATTTAAAAATATTTGATTTTTCTATTGCATATTTTTCAACACTAATGTATAATATTTACATTATCTTTTGGAGGTTAGATTAATGAATTTCATTTCACTTCTCGCTTCGACTGCATCGTCAGGCGCTTCGGGCACCGCTCAGCAGGGCAATCCTTTCTCAATGATTATTATGATGGTTGCTCTTTTTGCAATTATGTATTTTGTTATGATTCGCCCGCAGAAGAAAAAGCAAAAAGAAGAACAGCAGATGCGTGATAATATTCAGATCGGCGACGAGATAACAACAATAGGCGGAATTATGGGCCGTGTTGTTACCGTTAAAGAAGATTCTCTTATCATCGAGACCGGCGCTGACAGAAACAAGATGAAGATCGCTCGCTGGGCTGTTTCAACCAACAACACAGCTAACGAAAAGATGGAAGCAGAGCGCAAGGCCGCCAAAGAGGCTGCCGAGGCTGAAAAGCAGAAAAAGATTGAAGAAGCTGCCGAAAACAGCAAGGCAAAAAGAAAGAAAACAAAGAAGAAAAAGGATGACACCTTTGACGAATAATTAAAACCGAATATTTGCAAAGCTCCTTTCATATTATTGATTTGTAATAATATGAGGGGAGTTTTTTTATGGGTGGAAAATCAAAAAAGATCCGCAGAGACGAGGAGCGGGCTTCGCCTCAGATAAAAATTATCATCGGTTCGGCTATCGGAACGGTGCTTTATTTCCTGATTGTTGCAATTGCCGCGGCGGCGGTGCTCAAATCGGGATCGGGAACCTCCGTCTATCTGCCCATAGGCTTTGCGGCGGGCGTTCTGTCGGGCTTTGCGGGAGGCTTTGCGGCTGTCAGGCCGATAAAAGAAAAAGGGGCGGTGTTCGGAGCGCTGTCGGGTCTGGGTCAGGCTCTTTTATGCTCCGTTGTTCTGTTTATCGTTAACAAAGCGGCGGCAGGCGGCGGAATGTTTATCCTTTCTTTGATTATCATTATTTGCTCGGCTTTGGGCGGCATTGCGGCGGTTAACGCAAAACGAAAGAAAAAATACTGATTCGGCGGTGCAAAATGAAAAAGCTGATTTTGTTTATTCTTGCGGCGGCTTTGCTGATTATGCCTGCATGCTCCGTTCAGGAAAACGCAAGCCCCGAGCTTTTCATCGAAAGGCTGAAAAAGAATAATGAAAACCTGATTTTTGAATCGGATTACGCTTTTTGGGAGGATAACGCCTACTTTTGCTTTGCCGAGGATAAAAACGGAGCGAAATTCTCCTTTGAAATTCAGGCGGATGAAAACGGCAATGCGAAAAAAATAAGCCTTGCCTGCATTCAGACAGACAAGGCGGAAGAATTCTTTTCAGCCGTCAGAAGCATAATCAGAACCTATGCTCCCGAGGACGACGCCGAGCAGGCGGCGCAGGCTCTGATTGCGGAAAAGAGCGGATTTTCTTATTATGAAACTCAATGGCACAGATA
>CAYXVM010000034.1:0-12369 GCA_964468465.1 uncultured Clostridium sp. | reverse complement strand
GTCCATGTCTGAGCCAGGGCGGAATTCAGCGCGTCTTTAAGCTCCTTTGTGTGAGCGGGAATCTGCGAGGGGCGAAGCTCAAGCTCCGAAAGAGCCGCAAAAGCGGGCTGTAAAGCGTCGATAAATTCGGTTTTGAGCTGACCGTCAATTTCCTCTCTCGTGTATTCATCGGTAACATTTCCGCACACCTTCGTATAGAAAAGCAGAGGATCAACGATTTTGTAGGAATAAACGCCGTTGCATCTGACCTGAACCATTCTGCGCATGTTGATATGTTTATTGACAACATCGAACATAAACGGAGTGGGCGTGCCGAATTTGTTGTCTATTATCTCCTTGGTGTTGAAATAATAGACTCTCTGATCCTTTCCCGTGTCTCCGCCGTAGCCGAAACGCTTGCCGACAGTTTTAAATGATTGCTTGATGCTCTCGCCGAGATTTCCCGAGAAGATTGACGGCTCGGTTGAAGAATCATAAGTAAATTCGCCCGGCTCTGCGCAGACCTCAACAACCTTTCCGTTTTCAACGATAATCATGCACTGACCGTCGGCAACGACAATGCCCGAACCGTTGGAAATGATGTTGTCGTTGCCCTTTGTGTTGGAGGAACGGCCGGTAATCTGCTTCTGACCCTTAACAACCAGAACATCCTTGCTGATTGAATCGCAATAGAAAAATTCTTTCCATTGATCCGCAAGTGTTCCGCCGAGCGCACCTACTCCTGCTTTAATAAGTCCCATATTAATTTCTCCTTTCGGAATTTAATTATTTTTCAGCCCCTCGGCAGTTCGCAGTCCTCAACCCTGAGAACCGTGTAGCCGAAAGGATTGTTTTCATCATAGCTGTCGAGCGGTTTCACGATAACCGCCTTGTCGGCTTCAAGAACCTCGTACTCGTCCGGATAGGTATAAACCTTAATTTTAACCGTATATGTTCCGTCGCCGTTATCCTCAACTCCGTAAAACTCCGAGCTGTGCAAATCGCCGTATGAACACGGCAAAATCTCGTAAGTTTCAGGCGTGTGAGCAATCTCGCCGCCATCGGGATAATCGGGATATGCTCCGTTAAATGACGGATAAAGAGCGGAAAGATAAGCTCTCGCAACCCATTCGGTCAGTTTTATATTTTCGCCGTTGAATGCGTCCCCGCCCGCCGCCTCATAGTTCAGGGTTACGGCAAAGGCAAAGGTCTGCCAAAAAGCGTAATTATCTTTAACGGAAGTATCATTATCGTTATCCGCCGCAGTTATCGCATGAGAAAGGCAGAGCGCATAGAACGGCGAATCCTCGGTTATTTCTCCGGGATAGTATTTTTCGCCGATAATCTCAACCGCTTTCGTATCGTCGCCCATTCCGTCATACTGAATATTATATTCCGCTCTGAATCCGCCGTATTCGGCAACAAGGCGGTATTCGGGAATGGCTTCACCGACGGAGCAGGAAAATTCATAATATTTTCCTTTTTGGGTTTCAATTGCAAAATTGTTTTCGATTATCTGAAAATTACCGACTTCATTAACCCAGCTTATATGTTCAAGTCTGACATTAACGCCGTCCTTTTCAGCCCTGAATTTCCATGTTTCATTAAACTCGCCGTCAATTCCCGTTTCGATTTTTTTGGCTTTTTTGATTGCCTTGTATTCCTTTGAATCGGGGTAGCGGAACAAGGTCAGAAATGTCGGGTCATCATCCCGGTCTGTAACGGCAACCGTGCTTTCAATGTCTGCATTAACCGCAGAAGCCTGCTCCGAGACTGAAGATGATGTTGTTTCGCTCTCCGAACCGCCTCCGCAGGCGGCAAGCGAAAGCAGAAACGCAAAGGTCAGTATTATTGCCGCAGCTTTTTTCACGGAATCCTCCCCTTTCTTAACCCATAGCATTCGTGACATAAATCGTGTAGTCAACGCCGTCACCGGGATATTCATAAGGAACGGTCATATCCTTATCAAGATAAACCGCAACTTCTTCATAATCATAAGGAATCAATTCCCAATCGGCGGGAACGCTGTATTCTTTTGTTATGACATTGCTGCCCGAATCGCCCGTTATTTCGCTGACAACGGTAACCTTTTTAAGTTCTCCGTCCCATCCGTCAATCAATGAAGCGTATTCAACAGGTGTGTCATAGTCAAAATAAATCTCGTTTAATTCTTCGTCATCATATCTGCAAACCGATTTTCTGACTGCCAAGGTTTCTTTGTCAAAGAAATGATTCTCGACATAATGAATTTCTTCGTCCGCTCCCGTGACACGGAACTCATAAAATCCGTCGCTTTCGCCGACATATTCGACAGTTTCTCCCGTTACATTATCGGAGATCATGTATTCATAAGGAAAATCTCCGTTGACATCGGGAAGCTCTTCGGCGCTGAAACTAACCGTGACTCTGTCGCCGCTGGGAGAAAAGTTCATCCCGTTATACCAACACCAAATTTCGGATTCACTTTCTGCCGGGCGGTTATCCTCAATATAAAAGGGCTTACCGTCTTTCAGAAACATATATTTGATAATTGATGAATCCGCATATTCGCAGGTTATTCTGATTGATTTGTACATCGACAGAAGATAATCGACCGTATTTGCCATATAAATATCCTTGTCGGTTATGTTTTCGGGAGACTTTTCAAGGACTTCGGACACCGCCCGATTTGCGGAAGTTGTTTCGCCGGCTACCGCCTGAGTGGTTTCCGTTCCTTCGGTTCCGTTCTTCTCTTTTTCACCGCAGGCGGCAAAGCTCATAAGCATTGCGGCGCAAAGCGCAACCGAAAGGGTTCTTTTAATAAGGTTCATTGAATTTCCTCCTCGGTATATTTTTATCTTAGCATATTTAAAAGCATTATTCAACAACAAGCCTGCCGCAAACCTCACGGTCAAGCCCCTGATGCGAAGAAAGATATTCGTCGAGGATTTCACGGCATGAGGTTGAAACCATTCTCGGCTTTCCGTTTTGTGATATCTCCTCAAGCGGAACCGAGAAGAAGCTTTCGACATTGTTAAAATGGAAATACTGCAAGCCTATCTTGTAAATCCTGTCATCGCAGATTTCTTCGCCGTTCAAAGATAATTCCCTGAAGCAGTGCTCCGCACGGTTATAAACAACTCTGACGCCTTTTGAGAACTGGTAAAATTCGCAATGCGAGCCTTCCCATACCTCGTCACGCAGCATAAACATTATCATTCTTTTAAGCTGAGCGCCCGTAACCCTGAGCATATAAAGCGGGTCATCGTAAGGGAAACACTCCGCAAGGTCGGAATAGAGCACTATCGGGCCGAGTTCGGTATTTCTAACACTTCCCGAGCCGAGAAGCATTATATCAAGCCCGATGCTTTCAGCCATTATATCGGCAAACAAGCCGCCCAGCTCGGTTTCACGGTAGCGTGACGGGTGGGTAAGCTGTCTTTTTAATCTTGTTACAAGTCTGCCGTATTTGCTGTCCGTTTTGCTCTTGTAGAATCTGATTATTTCTTCAAGAGCCTCATCTTTCGGGCAATGCTCCCGATTTATCGGAACACATTCCCATTTATAGCTGTCAACGCAGTTGTTATCGGTATCGACCATAATATCAAATCTGCCTATCTGGTCGGTTCCCGTGCCCGCCTGAACGATAAGGATATCGTTAACCTTTTCGGGCTTCTCAACAAAGGTATGAGAATGGCCGCCGATAATTACATCAACGCCCCATGCGGGGTCAAGCTTCTCTGCAAGCTTTTTATCCTCCTCAAAGCCGATATGCGTGAGCAGAACAGTAAAGTCAATGTCAACGGCATTATATGCGTTGCAGATTTTTCCGACCTCATGTGCCGCCTCATTGATATCAACAATGCTTCCGATAAGACCGTCATTTTTCGTTTGAGAAATAACATCCTCGGTCAGAATGCCGATAAACAGAATTTTCATTCCGTCAATATTCACAATGTGGTAGGGCTTGAAAAGCCTTGCGCCGTTTGTTTTAATATGTAAATTTGCGTTTATGATGGGGAACTTTGCGCATTTTTCAATGAAAAGCAGATGAGCTATTCCGTAATCGGTTTCATGGTTGCCGATTGTCACAACATCGGGAGAAAGCATGTTCATAATTTCAATCGTTGAAATGCCCTGAAATTCCGAGTCGATAACCGAGCCTCTGAACATGTCACCCGCAATGCAGTAAATTGTATTCGGTTCTTCCCTGCGAACCTTGTTGACATATCCCGAGAGCATCGACACTCCGCCGACAAGATTATCGTCAACTTCTTCGGCAAGGAAGTCTCCGTGCAAATCGTTGGAATGAAGAATGGTAAGCTTTTTTAAATTTTTCATTACATTAAGACCCCTTCTCACCTTAATCGGCGGTTATTTGGATTTTTTAATTTTCGTCTTTTTTCCGTGGCTGACCGACTGAATAAGGATTTTTATTTTTCTGCGGTTCCGTCGGTTTTGAAGAACTGTTTACCCACTTTATGATTATCGTTTGTATAAGCATGAGCGCAATCCAAAGCCCGAGCGCACCTGCGAACCACCAAAGCGATATTCTGAGCCAGAAATGGAGCGCAAGCAGAATCCATGCCGGAACAGACCATTCAAGGTTTAAGATTAAATTCATCAAAAAACAAAGCAGGAATCCGCCGTTTGATTTCGTCTTTCTCACGGTTTCGCCTCCGATAAGACATATTTTTATCCCTTTTACGACACAAAAGGGACAACGGCGAAGATTTTAGTCATCGCCCCTTAATCATTTTGAGCGTCTTAGTAGGTTTCTCCTTAAAAAGCACCCTGATAAACAGATATTTTTTCCAATTTTACCATTATAATTATATAATTATCTAAAGGCTTTTTCACCCTACAAATGTAGGGTGTTTTATGAAAAAAGCAGAGATTTTTAAGCAAAAAATCATTTCACTATTGAAAAGCGCTCCCGCAGGATGATATAATTCCGATGACAGCAAAAATCGGAGGTTTGACATGGATAAATTCAGGCTCGGCGCTTCATACTATCCCGAATGGTGGAGCGAGGAGGAATGGGAAGAAGATTTTTCAAAAATGGAGGATCTCGGCTTCAATGTTGTGCGAATGGGTGAATTTGCATGGAGCTGGTTTGAGCCGAGAGAGGGAGAATACAATTTTGAACCGATGCTCCGTGCGCTTGACTGCGCCGAAAAGCACGGAATCAAGGTTATAATGGGCACAACCACGGCGGTCTGCCCCGCATGGCTTTATAAAAAATACCCCGAGGTCAAGGGCGGCAACGAAAAAGTACATTACGATTTTGGCGGCAGAAAGGGACAGTGCCTTTCAAGCCCGATTTTTCTTGAATACGCCGCAAGGATAACCGAAGCTCAGGCAAAGGCTCTCGGCAATCACCCCGCAATAATCGGCTGGCAACTTGACAACGAGCCGGGCTTCCCGTTCAGCGATTTTGACCCGTGCTGTACAAACGGCTTCCGCATGTGGCTCAAAGAAAAATACGGCACTATTGATAAGCTCAATGAAGCCTGGTGCACGATGATGTGGTCGAATGTATATAACGGCTTTGACGAAATTGATATCCCCGTCAACGCCTGCGAGGGCGGTTGGACAAACGAAATCCGCCTTGACTACAGAAAATATTTTTCGTTCACCTTTAACAGACTTTTAAGAATGGAAGCGGAAACAGTCCGCCGCCATTCGCCGAACCGTTTTCTCTATACCAACTGGCCGGGGGCAAACTGGTCGGTCAACTGCTTTGAGGGCAGCGAATATCTTGATTATGCGGGCTGGGATAATTATGTCGGTCAGCCCAACGGCGAAAACTACCGTGTTCAGCTCAGAGCAAGCATGGAGCACAGCTTTGACCGCCGTCTCTCCTGCGGAAAGCATCAATTTATCGTTGCGGAGCAAACTCCCCTGCCCGACGCAAACACTCCGGCAGATGTTATCAGAGCGCAGACCTGGCTCAATGTTTCTCACGGAGCTTTTGCAACCGTATTCTTTGAGTGGCGTTCACCCATAGGCGGCGCAGAGCAGGCATACGAAAGCATTTTGGGGCGTGACAAGCAATACAGAGAGAACACCGAACCCGTTCTCCGCAGGCTTGCGTCGGAGCTTCGTGAGCATTATCCGAAATTTGCAAAATCAAAGACCGTTTCCGAGGTTGCCGCATTGTATTCTTATGAAAACAGCTGGGGAAGCGAGGGCTGGGTTGTTGACGGCCCGTATGACGAGGAATTCTTCAACGCCTACGGCGGTTTCAAGAATAAGCTTGCGGCAAATGTTGATGTTATCGGGATTCAGGACGATCTGTCGCCTTATAAAGTGATTGTTATGCCGAATCACAGAATAACAACTCCCGAACAGGCGAAAAAGCTTGAGGATTATGTCAGAAACGGCGGAATTGCCGTTATGAACACGGAATGCGGCACGAGAGACGAATTCAACCGCATGAGAGAAATGCTTGAACCGGGACTTTTTGCCGATTTATGCGGAGCGCAGGTCACGGAAAACATATCTGCGGCAAAGCTTGAAAAGCAGACGGGAGAACCTGCCGAGGTTGAGTTCCCCGGCGGAATCAGGGCGAAAATCAACGGAAAGCTGTTCCGCTTAAATCCCGGCGAAGCAAAAGCGGCGGCGGTTTTCACAGGCGGCAGGCTGAAAGGCACTCCCGCCGTCACAATCCGCAGATACGGCAAGGGCTATGCCGTGCTTTACGCAACCGACGGCAACGATGTTTATTTTTATGAGGCTCTTGCTCAGCTGATTAAAGACGAATTTTCAATAAAACCGCTCGTTGAGGCTGGCGACGGAATCATTGTTTCGTCAAGACTTTGTGAGGATAAAGAATATATTTTCGCAGTCAACATGAAAGACCGCCCCGTGAGCATCAAGCTTGAAAACGAAATGAAAGACGAGCTGACGGGCAAAACTCTCGGCGGTTCGGTTGTGCTTGACGGCTATGATGTGCTTATGCTCGAAAAGAAAATATAAAATATAAAAAATTAGCAGAGGATGCGTTTTTTGGCGTCCTCTGCTGATTTTTCATTGCGTATCATGGCGGTCAAGAATGACCAATCCGCTTTCACGGGCTTTGACCGCAAGCTCGGTTCTTGAGCGGAATCCCGTCTTTTCAAGCATGGTCTGAATATAGTCACGCACGGTATACTGCGACATTCCGAGCCTCTCGCCAATGGCGGCGTTCGTGTCGCCGCTCGTCAGCTCTCGGAGCACTTCAAGCTCACGGTCGCTGAAATTGCCGCTGTCGGTTATCCCGAAGCTGACAACGGGAGTTCTGTCGGGATAAACAGATTCGCCCGCCACGGTTCTGTCCATAATCTCCAGAACGGTCTGCTCGTCGGTTTCCTTGTACCAAAAGCTGTCCGCTCCCGCTTCTCTTGCCCGCTTAATGAACGAAACCTCGGGCATGGAGGTGACAATGATTATTTTTATTGCGGGATATTTCGATTTTATTCTTTTTGCCGCTTCAAGTCCGCTGGAGTTCATGGCTGTGCAGACATCCATCAGAATAAGATCTATTTCAGATTTTTCGCAGTAAATATCCGCCATATCGGCGTTTTTTATTGAATGAACAAGGCTGTATCTGCCGCTTGATGCGATAATCGATTCAAAAAGCTGTCTCGGCATCGCCTGATCTTCAACAACCATAACATTAATCACCGAACAGCGCCTCCTTTTCGGGAATTTTCAATTTCAGAACGAATCTCGGTGCGGAGCTTATCTGCATTTCTCCTCCCGAATTCTCGACTTTATGGCGAAGATATGAAAGTCCTCCGCCCTCAACCACCTTTTTATCGGGGGGAACGCCGTCATTTTTATATTCAATGATATAATAAGCTCCGTTTTTCTCAACGGCTATTTCAAGATTCTCCGCCTTTGCATGATGAACGGCATTTGTCAGGCACTCCCTCGCTCCGCTCATAATGAATCGCATTATCCTGCTGTCGTTTTCGGGGATTTCTCCCTTGACCGTCAGAGTAATTCCCATCAGCGAAGCGGCTTCATAAAGCTCGTCGAGTGAGCTTTCCTCGTCCTCGCCGTCAGATTCGTTTCTTAAAAGCGAAACGCTGCTTCTGAGAATGTTTAGCAGAATTTTTGTATCAACTGCGGCTTCGCCTTGCTCGATATAACGCTTTGAAGCAAGCAGTGCCTTGCCGAGGCTGTCGTGAATGCTGACCTTTGCGGCAAGTATTTCTTTCTCTCTCGTTATATCCGCTATGGTTTCGCTGTAGTATTCAAGGCGGGCGTTCACCTGAGACAAGCCCTCGTTATATTCCTGAAGCTGACAGCTCAGAGCGTATTGCTCGGTAATGTCTGCGGCGGTTATTTCGTAAATTTTTCTGCCGTCAATCGTCATTTCATTTCTGCTGAAGCTTCTGACTTCGCCGTCCGGCAGGCGTATTATCGGCGTTTCGCCTTTCGTTACCGCATAGCTACCTCCGACGGTTTCTCCGTTTGAGAGGCTGTTCCAGAATTCCGAGCCGTCAAACAGCGGCTGACCCGTTATAATGCGGCAAAAATCATCCATTCTGTGATTGACAAGCTTGGGCATGCCGTTTTCATTGCAGCAGCAAAGACCTGTGGGGAGCTTATCAACGCCCTCTTTGATTGACATGGGAGTTATATTATTCTTTCTCCATCTGCCTGACAGGATAAACAGTACGCAGGAGAGCACCGCCAGAACGAGCAAAGCCGAAACAACGACAAAAGCGGGCAGAGAATTTGCAAAATCATAAACGGATAACAAATGATATTCACCGTCTTTGACGCCATGGCCGCCTATCAGAACAAAAAGGCTCAGAAACGACGCCGCAAACAGCGCATATGGAAAAATCGAATTGCGAAGTTTAACTTTATAAATCGAACAAACAATGACGCAGTAAAGATCCGCCGCCATAACGATATTATAGGCGGTAATAATAAGCGCAACATATAAGCAGGGCAATTCAAAAAAGGTTCTCATTTTCCGTCACCGCCTTTCGGCAGAACAAGCGTTATGAACCGTGTTCCGTCCTCGCTAACTGAGCACAGTTCCCCTTTTGCATTTTTAATTCTGTCACGGAGCTTTTCGGGTAAGGTTAATTCAAGCTCACAGTCCGCCGTTATTTTTATAACAAACGCTCCGTTTTCTTCGGAAAGCTTTGCCATGACGGCCTCAAGCCCCGGCAGAAAGGCTTCAATCACCGACTGCCACAGGTCAAAGGCAAGCAGAACGGTTTCGGCTCTCATCATAAATTCTCCGTCGCAAAAAACGCTGCTCGGTGCTCCGTAAAGCTTCAGATATTCGGAAGATTCCTTGATGCTGATAAAAAGCTCCCTGACATCGAGAAAATCTGCGCCGTCGGCAATCAAAGTCAGATTTGCCCTGCGCTTGATATAGCAAATAAGCACACAGATAAGCGGCATATTTCGGTTAAGGCTATCCTCATTGCCGATAAGCTCCGCAATTCTGTCAAGCTGAGGCTTAACCAGCACTGAAATCGAGTCATAGAGTCGGTTCTGTTCTTCAATTCTCGCCTGCTGCTCTTTTAAATCCGCCTCGGCTTTGAGCAGACAGCTCTTTTCGTTCAGCCTATCGCCTATTTCAATAAGCTCGTCAATAATCTTGTTGACCGCAGAAATATCGTCAGTCCAGAAGATGTTTCCGCCGCTGACAGCTTTTGAATTAAGAACGGTATTTTTATCGATAAAAACCGGTTCTTTAACGGCAAGCTCCATCTGCTCTCCCGTCAAGGGAACGGCGTTTTTGGAGCTGTAAACAACCCTGCCGCCCGAATCGGCAATCTGAACGGCGGCGCTTGAATTTGAAATGAATTCCCTGTAGCCCGTGTTTGAGGGCAGCAAGCCTATTCTGATACAGCTTTCAATAACCGCAATAAAGATGAAGCAATGCGTTTCGGGGAGATTGAACGGCATATTTGAGCTTTTAACGCTGAGCAAAATTATGTAAGCCGTGCCGAGAGCAAGCCAGAATACGGGAACCAGCCGGGCTTTTTTGTTGACCGCCTTGCACTTATAGCTCAGCAAGCCGACGGCGGCGAAAATCCAGAAATAAATCCAGACAACAACCGCATAAAACAGCGGTCCGTAATCGTAATCGCTGTCCCAGTTTTCAAAGCCGGGATTAAACCTGAAAGCAAGCTGATGGAAGTCGGTTGTCAATATACCGAGGAGCAAAACCCCCGCGGCAATGAAAAGCACGATATAAGCCTTTGACAGCCTGCTTTCCTCCGTTTTGCCGACTCTGTCCGCAACGGCAAAGGCGATAAGCGGAGCAAAAAGCTGGGGCAGATAATACAGATACCAAAGATATCTGCATGCAATTTCAATTCCGTAAAAATACCTGTATTTGCAGGTTCTGACGAATATATAGAACATCATCAGTAGAGAGAGCGCCGTTATCATCGCTCTCATTTTCTTTGAAAGCAGGCTTCTCTGCGTGTAAATCATCCAGCAGATTATTATACCGAGAAAAACGGCATTTGTCAGCACAAACACAAAATCCGAGATATCGGGAGCTTCTTTTTTGAGTATTTTTAAAATCCCCAGCAAGCCGAATACAGTCAGAGCCAAAGCGGCGGGGAATCTGTCCTTCGGCTTTATTCTTTTCACGGGCGCACCCCCTCTGATTCCGGATTTTTTATTCGTCAGAAAATTATGCTTGGTTTTTACGGGCAGACTGCAGCTCCGCCTGAAGCTTTACAAGCTCATTTTTGGAAAATCTGTAGCAGAAGAAAAGCAGAACGAACAGCGCAGTCAGGATAATTGCGGGAACAAGAGTCGAAATACCATAAAGCTTTTCGATAACCTCGGGAGGCTGAACAGAAAGCTTTCCGTTATAGCCGATAAGCTCAAGAATTGCGGGAACGCCCGCTCCTGCGGCAGTCTGACCGAGCTTTCTGACGAACGAATAGAAAGAATATGCCGTGCTTTCCTCACGCCTGCCCGAAAGCAGCTCGTGATAGTCGATAACATCCATAACCATCGCCCAGATTTCCAGAACGAGGAAGGTCTGACCCGCTCCCGAAAGGAAAGTCATGACAAGGAACAGGTAGGGATTTGAAGCAAGGGCTGTATGACCGAAAAGATACATGATGATATTGATAACCGCCGCAAATGCGATTCCTGCGCTGCATATTTCTTTCTTTCCGAATTTGCGGACAAGCTTGCTCATAACGGGCAGGAACATCGCCATGGGGAGATAGGTGCAGATAGTAACAATGCTGTAAAGTCCGGGCTTCTCATAGAAATTTTTGAAAAGATAGTTATAAACCGTCTGGGTATACATCTGGAAGCAAATCAGAAGCATTGATACTCCGCAGAGGGCAAGAAACGGTTTGTTCTTCAGGAGCATTTTGATGCTTCTGAAAATGTTGTAATCGCTCTTGCTCTGACTTTCCGAAACCGTTACTCTTTCTTTGGTAAGCTTAAAATGCATAAAGAATGCGGCAACGGTCAGCAGAGAAAGCAAGCCGACTGCAATGCTGAGCTTTTTGCCGTCAAGAACCTTGACGCCCGCAACCGTTGAATAAACAAACAGAGGGAGAAGAATCTGAGCAGGCAAACCGCCCAAGCCCGCTCCGACGGAACGCCACATTGAAAGCGAGGAACGCTCTATTTCATCGTCGGTGATGACAGACGCAAGCGAGCCGTAGGGAATGTTGACGCCCGTATACATCATTCCGTAGATAATATAAGTCACATAAGCATAGATGAGGTACTGCCCGTCGGTAAGACCCGGAAGCTTCAGGAACATCAGAAATGCCGCAGCGGCAAGAGGTATTGACGCACCGATAATATAAGGACGGAATCTGCCGTGCTTAGTCGGGCGGCGTGAATCAATAAATGCGCCCCACATCGGGTCGTTAACCGCATCCCAGATTCTTGCAACAAGCATCAGAACGGTGATTGAAGCGTTGGCAATGCCCAGAATGTCGGTATAAAACATTGTCAGAAATGAATTAACGAGAGAAAAGGTCAGCAGGCCGCCCATGTCTCCCAAGGCATAGCCTATTTTATCAACAGCTTTGATTCCGTGAGTTTGTCTTTCTTCCGTCATGTTTATTTCTCCTTGCATTTTATTTCTTGTTCGGAATAAAATTATACTGTTTTGCCTTTGCCGTTAAATGTGAATTTAATGTTGTCCTTCGTTTTCCATTTTTCGCATGCGGAGCGTTCGCAGAAGCTCATCGGCTCTTTGCCGCCCGGTCTCCATTCGGGAATAGCCCGATTATTCGGATCTCCGTTAATTACAAACGCACAGATTGCTCCGACAAGCTGTTCCGAGATACGGTAATCAACTTCTTCAAAAGGTCTCCAATTGAAATCGAGAGTCGAGAAAGCATAAAGCAAATCGGCGGCATGCCATGCGCCCATATCGTCGCCCGGCAGCCATCTGTTAAA